>NZ_QTMD01000054.1:0-13106 GCF_003602995.1 Bacteroides sp. AF25-38AC
ATGGAGTGCACCTCAATAAAAAATCGAATACACAAGATGTAGTTGAGCAGTCGCTTACTTTTTATAGAGGAGCCATAAAGTTCAAATTTCCAATAAATATCCCGATAAAATAAGCCAATTTTAATTCCGTGTTTTCTACAAAATGAAAAAAAAGAGAAATCTAAAAAGGGGTGAGTAGGACAATGATGCTTTTCAGTCAATAAAGTTGGCATTGTCGAGGATTCGCTATACAAGAAATCATAAGTTACACCTTTTCTAATATTGTGTTTTATTTCTTTTATTCGTTTTTTACGTTGAGAAGCATTTCCTTCAATTAATATGACTTCGTAACCTAATCTTTCAAATGCTTCAATCATCTTGACAGGACGAATTGAACTTGCAGAAGCCCGTTCCCGATTAATTCTCATGGGAATATGAAAAATCATCCTCTGTATACTCTTCTCCATTTCTTTTTATTTTTATAAAACGTTTTCAATATTAAATAAATGAAAACAAGCAAAAATGCATTTCTAAAATTTATAATCGGATATATACAATCCGATACTGATCCACGTGGAGCATATAATAACCCTGAAAACATTAGCATCCCCATCACGGCTATAAAACCACCCTGTCTAAACCATTTATGCAACTGTGACAAAAGGATTCCGAATACAAAATTCACCACAATAATTCCGACATATCCAAAATCAACCCATGCCTCTGCTATATATGAACTTCCCAACCCACCTCCACCTAAAAAACGTTGAGGATCTACCAAATAAGTAATCGTTGCTCCAAAATTATTATTATGATAAACAGCTTCTAATTCCTGTGACTTATAAAAAGGAAACAACCCGAAAAAATTGCTAACAGGATTATGTTTAAGCTCCTGTATAATAGGTCCGAATGTATAACTGATATTCGTTTCAGGATACGTCCCCTCACACTCTTTTGCATAACCGATGACATTTACACTAACCCCTTGACCTTGAAAAAAACTAATTGCCGAATCAAAAATATTTTTTGATTCATGATCTAGCTCATTTCGTATATACCCGAACGCAAGTAAAAAAGAAAGGGCAAAAGGAGTTATTATACCACAAATAATATATTCACGTTTGCCAAACCATACCTTACCACCAGAATTTACCGTATTTCTCAGAATCAAATAAGCAATCAAAAAGCAAAATGCTAAAACGACTCCGTTACGCTGTCCGTACCCTAATGATAAAGTATTAATTAATAGAAATACTAAAAAAGGATATTTCAATTCCCGTTTCGAAGGCATAGTCGATAAATACAAGAAAAAAAACAAATTAAATGAACTACCTATAAACCCAATGAAATGAGGAAGTCTAGAACTGAAATCTGTATAATAACTCAAATAAGAATTAGACAGAACAAACAACATTTTTTCAATATTGATACAACAAGCAGCAACTGCACATACATAAAGAAAAGGCAAAAACAGTTTTTTCCGGAATTTTACAATGTCCGAAGCATACTTAGTCCTTTCTTTTTGCTTAAACCACACAATCCGCTTATCTTGAAACATATAGAATCCAACAAATAAAAAAAATAAACTTAAATACAGGGAAAACAAAATATGATTTATAATCTGCGGAGAACTAAAATTTAATCCTTCTTCTGACTGTAATTCACCGAAAATGGGAGAAATAAACAATCTACTCAATAAAAAAGTAAAAAATGTAACATTAAACAGAGCAAATACATATCGTTTATTTAGGTCTGCTATTGCATAGATCATACTTAATATCCAAACCGAAAATATAGCTCCTAATGAAAAAAGATACACTTGATACAATAAACCTATTACGAAACTGAAAAGCCCGAGAAATAAGAAAAAGAAAAGATATGCCGTTCGTATTCTCCGCATATAATTACTTTGACAACAAATATCTGTACAAATAAAGATTAGACACAAGACCAGACAATAAAAACACCGACAACGTACTTATTGCCGCCCCGATACTTCCCATCCAATATATTAGAACCACATCTGCTATGATATTAAAAAGCCCCATAGCAACCGTAATATAAAAATTCACTTTAATTTTCCCTAAAGAAGCCAATACATTTCCTCCTGGAATCCGCAAAGAGGCTGTAAAGAAATAACCGATCGCCAAAACAATAAATATGGATACGCAGTCCAAATACTCTTTGCCAAAACAAATCTGAACAATCAACTTTGAGAAAAAAATAAGAAAAAGAGAAATACACAAATTTAATCCCAAACAATATTTTAGTAATTTCATATAATGGTTGCGCACCCAATTCTTATCATTTTGATGATTGGCAAAGTAAGGATAAACAAACGTCATTATAGTCGAAGGAATAAACGTCAAAGCAAAAGGGATAAGTGTAGCTGTCTTATAAGATGCTAGAACATTCATATCTTCAGTAATAACCCCAATAAGAAAAACATCAATAATATAAACCAAAAATGATACCCCATTATTGAACATTGAAACTAATGAAAAACGATTAAACTCTGATGCCTCCTCCTTTGTTATTACAACTCTTGCATCACACCATATCCACCCACCTCTTTTTAAATAAACCATTCCTGCCCCAATACAACCTAACAAAGCAATATAAGTAAAAGCAAAAATTCCCTTCACACCTAAAAAATATGCTCCAACTACAGTCCCTCCCATAACCAATACTGTATTCAAAGAAGTATATAAAGAATAAAATTTGTTATTTCGAAGTACTAAATTATAAATTTGGAAAATCTCATAAATAATTGTAAAGACAGGTATAAAAGAAATAATCACAAATAAAATACTTGTAGAAGAATCTTTGACAAATAACAAACCAAATAATCCGATTCCAAAAGCCAATATAATATTTGCGATCACTCCCCTTCTTAAACCGTATTTAAAAAATGCGTACATCAAAGGAGAATTCCTATACACTGAACCATATTGCAACAACCCTGAAACGACTCCCAAACCGTTCAATAACAAAAAAAAAGACAAAATATTTTGGACATAAGCATATACCCCATATTCTCCCTTTGATAAAATGCGGACTAACAAAATAGTTCCTGAAAAAGAAATGATTTTATTAAAGACATTCGCACCAAACATATGCATCAAGCCACGTTGTGCCAAATTCTTAATAAGAATTACCGTATTATTACGCATAAATCTTTCTCGCAGCAAGTATTGTCAAAACCTGTAACTTCTCAATCACACTCCCTTGATTAAAAAGCATCATAGAGTCCGCTTGTAACTTCTTGTATCCATCTAATAAATGAATATGTTCCTCATAATAAGTGTTAACAAAGTTCCTTATTCCAGGATTTGTAGCATACCAAAATTCAAAAGGATTCATATCACGCTTATTATGGCTAAAATGGCGACTTCCAATTATGTGCAAGCCTCTGCGAAATCCCCCTTGAACAAGCTGCATCAATTTCTGAAAAATAAAAAAACGAGTCCTTTGCTTACGAGTAGATTGAATTTTACCCGCCATCGGATATTTTTTATTAATCCATGTCCAATAAAGCCTGTTATATATACGCAAACATTTAGGGATAGAAAAACAAATATCTATAAACTCTGGATCAATAAAAGGAGAAACAGCATATGTATAATTCGAACGAATATAATGAGTTGATAATGCACCTTGAAAACCACGAAGATAAAGAGACATCAATTCATGGCCCTCATATCCCGAAACATTTATATCTTCACATGAAACCCTATTGGAATATTTAATTCCATTCACATCTATTGTATCTTCGCGTAAGGATTTTAAATATCCTCCTCCTACAATCAAATCCCCCAATTGCCCTGTATGTTCTAAACCCAAGACTCTAAAATTCAAAAATTTCAAAAACTGATTTCCCCCGGTAATTCCCGCATAATATCCCATGCCAAAATTCTTTTTCGTAACTTCCTCCACTTCTCGCACAAACGAAGCTTCATCCAAATACTTTACATAAAATTGGTTACCCAAAAAGTGGGCAACATCTTTTGCATATTGGCAATCCAGACTAGTTGATTGTGAATAACAGATATTAACAATATTTCTATAACCCATATCATGAGCAACCCAAGTTGTCATTCGAGAATCTAAACCACCACTTAAATCCACCAAATGATATTTATATCCATACTCCGTATCTTTGTCAAAACAACGTTTAACAGCCTTTCTGAAACCTTGATCAATTAACTCTATCGCCTCGTTCATTCCCATATCTATTTTTACTTTATAGGAAAAACGATGCCATTCCTTGATATTCATTCCTTTCTCACTCACAAACAAATACTTTCCAGCTCTCACCCTCTTCACCTCTTTTAAGAATGTAGAATCATCTACCATATAACCGAAAGAAAGCAATTGGTAAGCGGCTTTATCCGAAAACGAATATACCATTCCATTCCGCTTTAACTCTTCATATACCAAGTTAAATTTATTACTAACTACAACATTACCATCCACTCCTACATAATAAAAAGGAGCACTATCACCCGTCTGATTTCCCCAAACAATAAGCACTCCAGTTTCTTTATTACGATAAAATCCATTGAATGGGCCTATAAATTCTTTAAAAAAAGTAAATTCATCTTTTTTTAATAATAAAAAAAGTAAATCCTCAAGAGTTGTAACCTTATATTTTGCGAACAGCTCCGACTTATTTAAAATCACCCCATCAGAAACAATAGTAATCTTCTCGTTATCACAATAAAACTTATCATCCTTAAATCTATCATCAAAATTTACCTTCACCCGGACAATTCCATTTTTTCCCGACAACATAAACATCCAACCTATCGTCTGCTTTTCCATCTCTATATATCTTTATAAAGTCCTTAAAGTCAAAACAACTCATTCAATATTCGCACAAATTTGCTATAATTCACAGAAGAATTATATCTTTCTTCCCACATTTCTCTAGCATGTTTTCTTAAAGTCTGATAATCATTATCTACCATACAAGCAATAGATTTCAAACAAACACTCAAATCTCTATTCAAGAAATCTTTATTCAGTAATAAACCATTATACCCATTTTCTACAATTTCTCCCACTCCACCCACGTTGGTCGCAATCACAGGAATGCCAAAAGATGAAGCCTCCATAATAGAAACAGGAATACCTTCTGATTCACTAACATTCACAAAAATATGATAAGAGTTTTCCTTATATAATTTATAAATATCTGTAGATGTCAATTCCCCCAGCAAATTTACTTTTATATTCTTAGGTAGTTTTTCTATATCTAATTCCAACCTCTCTTTTAATGCTCCTCCACCAATATGTGTCCATTCAATATTTATATCAACTATTTGTTGCAATGTTTCTAATATCCTATGAACCCTCTTGACTGGCACAATCCAAGAACAAGATACCAATCGAAGTGTTCCTTCCAAATGTACATTACTTTTAATTCCATAATCAAAAGTGCCCAAACGAGAAACTTCTAGTTTACAACTCTTAGAAATAAAAATATTACCTTTTAAATAATCCAAGCCATGCTTAGATATTGGAAATATAACATCCAGGTAACTTGATAAATAGAATCTCAAAGGTAAATAATTAGAGATATACCTATCTGCATATAAATCATACCCATGACACCGAGCTACTGCTCTTGCTGAAAACTTTTTCTTAAAACGAACTGCAGCATAAGCTCCATGATGCAGCCAATAACTATAACAGACCGTATCATGTCCTTCAATTTTATTAGATATATTCTTTGTTAGAAAAATAAACACCCTTTCACCTAAACCAATAAATGCAATCAAAGAATGCAGTCTCGAAAAAAAATAATTTCTTTCTTTTAGCAAAAATAGTAATTCTTCATAAAAGACTTGCCTGAGAAGAGAACGTAGATACCAGATTATTTTATTACATCTACTCAATTTAGGCATTTGATAAATGCTAATATTATTAGGGATGTTCAAAAAGCGCTGTGGACAAACATTATCTATAGAAACAACGTAAACAGGATAAAACTTGCTATAATAGCGAATTTCATTATCTACAAAAGTTTCTCCTTTACCAAAAGGGAAAGAGTTAGTAATTAAAACTAATGCTTTTTTAGCCATTACAAGATAGCAAACTATAGAAAGATAAAATATTAAAATTAGGGGGGACGTAATTTAAACTGTGTCAATCTTTGCATTTTTCTTTTTATCAGTAGATTACTACTTGTATTTATATTGATATTCAAGTGTTTATCCGAAGTAAAATATGATTTACTCAATGGATTAAGAACTGACACAGCTTGAATTATGACCTCTATAAATTATAAAGCAAAGCAAAAGTGCCCCCCTTTTTAAATATCACTAGCATTTATTCTGATAATCATTAAGCAGATTCTCATGGTCCCACATCTTTTGTCAAATCCATAAAAAAATCAAATACTCCAAAACAAACATCCTATCTAGTAGGTAGATTTCTCTCAAAGTTTTTCCCTCTCTTCCCGATTAGCTTTGCGCAATGCGAAAAATTCGTCAAGCAACATTAATTTTTCTATGGAACTCATATCAGAATAGTAATCAACAAAGGAAACACATACTTAAAGCAATAATCCAAAACGCCTTAACATTTTAGGCGAAGCATCTTCATAGCTAATCACAGCACCTTTAATCAGTTCGAGGTCATCTTGCATAATGATACCTTTAGCTTTATCGTTCCCAAACAGTTCTTTAAAACGCTTACCAGTAATCGTTTTCAAATCAGAACAATCTACAAAACGATCTTTCTCTTTTAGAAAAGCATATTTCTTTGCAGACAATTGATAGTGCATCTGTTGCCGTCTTAGAGGCAAATTAGGATTTATTTTTGTGTCTATAATAACAACTCCTATGGCATTTCCATCTAAATCATGTCCCAAGACAACAAAATATTTATTGCGGCCATCATCTCCCGGATTCTTACCCTTGATGTTCTCTTCTTTCCCCAAGTGCATTCTGAACACCTCACCAACAGATACATTGGACAGCAACATGCGTTCTACCGTTTCTTGCGGTAAAAGGTCTTCAAAGGTTCCTTTCTTCATCTGCCCTGCAAATAATCGTCAATCTCAGATTGTTCTTTCAGATATTCTACAAATCCGGAAGTTGCGCCTCCTGCCTGAGCCATCAATAGCGGATTCATAGGTGATGCACTCCTTGCATCCCATGCCGTTTGCCAAGCTACATCATGCGAATCTTTGGACAATTGCTTTGCATCCTTCTGCAAATTTTCTTTTATGGAAGCATCCAAACACGCAAGGTCAGCCTTACTCAACTCATCCATATCCGGTTCTTCGGCAGCTCCTATAAAATAGTAACATTCTGCATTTCCCGGTTTTAATGAATCCGCTAATTGCTGCAACAAGGAACCTTTTACAGCATGAGCCGAATTTGTTGCAACCTTCACGGCATCATACAAAAAAGAAGGAACAGGACCACGCTCCAACGCACAGAACGTATCCTTCACCAGATGCTTCCCGTAAGTAGCATAATGTTGGCGCTCCGCAAAATATAGAATTTTGAACAAATGGATGAAATCCAACTCGCCACATTGCTTTAAAATATAGAGAGTAACAGCTTTTAATTTCAACATGTCATCCGTAGTCATCATTATATCCTCCTATTTTTCACCAAAGAGCAAAGTTCACTCCTCTTTTTGTATTTATATCTACCGCAAAGATAGTCTTTTCACTACAAACTCCAATACTTCAACGAATGAATCTTATCTCTATACATTCCTTTAATATCCACAAGCACCGCATGATCGTACGTCATACCCTTGAAGTATTTATCATCCAGATTCTTGTATTCATCATGAGCCACAGCTACAACCACTGCATCATAATTATCTCGCGGTTTTTCCACCAATCGGAAACCGTATTCTTTCTGAACTTCATCACTGTCTGCGTGTGGATCAACCACATCTACATCGCACCCGAAGTCCCTGAGTTCATTAATAATATCAACAACTTTTGAATTACGGATATCCGCTACGTTCTCCTTGAAAGTAACCCCCATCACAAGGACACGGGCACCAAGTACACCCTTGCCTAATGATATCAAACGCTTTACGAGCTTCTTAGCGATATATCCGCCCATACTGTCGTTTATATAACGGCCCGCACTGATTATCTGGCAATGATATTTCAACTCGCTGGCTTTCTGAACCAAATAATAAGGGTCGACGCCGATGCAGTGCCCTCCTACCAAACCCGGATAGAATTTCAAAAAGTTCCATTTGGTTCCGGCAGCTTCCAACACATCGTAAGTATTGATACCTATACGGCTGAAAATAATGGAAAGCTCATTCATCAAGGCAATATTGACATCACGCTGAGTATTCTCAATAATCTTTGCCGCTTCAGCAACTTTTACATTCGGTGCACGATGGACGCCCGGTTTTACTACAAGCTCATATACTTTGGCCACAACATCCAAAGCTTCTGAATCGCAACCAGAAACAATCTTAATCGTGTTGGGCAGAGTATGCACCTTTTCTCCCGGATTGATACGCTCCGGAGAATAGCCGTATTTAAAATCTATGCCGGCTTTCAATCCGCTTACCTCTTCCAAAATGGGAAGGCAGTCGTCTTCCGTACAGCCCGGATAGACCGTAGATTCATAAACTACATAATCACCCGGTTTCAAGGCTTTAGCTACTGAACGGGAAGCACCTAACAACGGGGTCAAATCCGGCTTATTGTATTTGTCAATTGGAGTAGGAACGGCTACAATGAAGAAAGAAGCTTCCTTCAACTTCTCAATAGAGGAAGTAAACTCTATATCTACATTTTCAAAGGCTGAACCATCCAGTTCCCCACAAGGATCAATCCCCTCGCGCATCTTTGCCAAACGTGACTCATTTATATCAAAACCAATTACTGAAATCTTCTTTGCAAATTCCAGAGCAATGGGCAAACCTACATAACCTAAACCGACCAATGCCAGTTTAGCCTCTTTATTTACTAACTTATTATACATAACCTTCAAACAAAATTAAAAATTAAAAATTAAAGAACTAAAAATTAAAGTTTAGCAACCTTACCTTCTTTCAACCGATAACGTTCCTTACTCTCCGGACAAACTGCAACCCCATCTTCATCAAAGTCAAGCCTATGACCGTATTCACTCATCCAACCCATCTGACGGGCAGGATTACCAACCAATAAAGCATAAGCAGGAACAGTTTTAGTAACTACCGCACCGGCACCGATAAATGCGTATTCACCAATATCGTGTCCACAAACGATGGTGGCATTGGCACCAATAGTGGCACCTTTGCCAACATGAGTTTTGGCGTACTCGGATTTACGGTTGACAGCACTACGAGGATTGGTAACATTGGTAAAGACACAAGAAGGACCTAAAAAAACATCATCTTCACACGTCACACCAGTATAGACTGATACATTGTTCTGAACCTTTACATTATTCCCTAATACCACATCTGGAGAAATCACCACATTCTGACCGATATTGCATCTTTCTCCAAGCACACATCCGGACATGATATGACTATAATGCCATATCTTTGTACCCGCACCAATCCGGCAACCATCATCGATGGTTGCTGTTTCATGAGCAAAAAAATCTTGCATAGGTGTATTTATTTAAAGAAATCTTTTATGCTATCAATAACCAAATCCTGCTGCTCAGTAGTCAGTTCGGTGTGAACAGGAAGGGAAAGAACGGAATATGCCAATTTTTCAGCATTATCCAAAGACTCTGCAGCACGTGTTATTTTTTGGAATGCCTCTTGTTGCTGTAAGGGCAACGGATAATAAATCATACTAGGAATACCGGCATCTGCCAAATGCTGTTTCAAGGCATCACGTTTACCATCTAATACCTTCAAAGTATATTGATGATAAACATGAGTACTTTGAGGCAACTCTTCCGGCGTAATGATGCCTCGCACATCCTTCAAATGTGAAGTGTAATATTGTGCCGCTTCACGGCGAGCAAGGCAATATTCATCCAAATGTTTCAATTTGGCGTTCAAAACCGCAGCTTGAACAGTATCCAGACGAGAATTACATCCGATAACCGCATGGTGATACTTTATCCGCTGACCATGATTGGCTATCATACGAAGCTGTTCGGCCAATACATCATCATTGGTAAGGATTGCTCCTCCATCACCATAACAGCCCAAATTTTTTGAAGGGAAAAATGAAGTACATCCTATATGACCAATGGTACCGGTATGTTTCTTAGTGCCATCGGAAAAAGTATATGTAGCACCGATGGCTTGTGCATTGTCCTCCACAACATACAAGTGATGTTTTACAGCAAACTGCATGATAGGCTCCATATCACAAGACTGACCGAAAAGATGTACCGGGATAATAGCCTTTGTCTTCGGGCTTAGCGCCTTTTCCAAATTGGCAGCTGTCACATTAAAAGTGGCATAATCTACATCCACCATCACAGGAATCAAACCTAAAAGGCCAATCACCTCTGCAGAAGCAACATACGTAAATGCAGGCACTATAACCTCATCTCCCGGTTTCAAGCCTAAAGACATCAATGCTATCTGAAGAGCATCTGTCCCGTTACCACAAGTTATTACATGTTTACAACCGGAATAAGTTGCCAGATTGGAAGCGAATTCTTTTACTTGAGGGCCATTAATAAAAGCAGAAGTTTCAATGACTTGCCGAATACCCGTATCCACTTCCTTTTTTATCTTTAAATATTGACCATGAAGGTCAACCATTTGAAGTTTCATATCCATAACCATTTCATTCTCAAGAATTATTTACCACCCAAATGGATGTTTGGCTAAAGGCAGTTTTGCCAAAGGATGGTAGTCACCTTTCAAACCGATGGGTTCTGCATGACGAATATCATACACGATATTGATTGCATTACGTGCATCCTCAATACCAAAACCTTTACCGGCAAGAATATCCTTATAGCTTTCAGTGTGCAATTCCGTAAAACCTTTGCTGAATTCAAATTCTTCACCGTCAATATTGATTGTACGATAAGTAAGCTTCTCCCCTTGTACTGCATTTTCAGGAAGATTGTCTGAATTTATACTTAAAAAATAACGGACACGCGCTCTTTCCAACTCCAGATATCCTGCTGCACGGTCATGTGTATATACATGAACAATATTCTTCTTTACAGGACCAAACACCCATGAAAGCATATCATAAAAATGCACGCCGATATTGGTCGCAATTCCCCCACTCTTGTGTACATCACCTTTCCAGCTTGTATAATACCAATTGCCACGTGAAGTGATATACGTCAAGTCCACATCATAAATTTTATCTTTAGGACCGTTCTCTATTTTCTTCTTCAAATCAATAATAGACTGGTGCAGACGAAGTTGAAGTATTGTATAAATATGGTGTCCGGTTTCTTTCTCCACTTCTTCCAAGGCATCCACATTCCAAGGATTCAAGACCAAGGGCTTTTCGCAAATCACATCAGTCCCCAAACGCAACCCATAACGCATGTGTGCATCATGAAGATAATTAGGAGTACAAATAGAGACATAATCAACTTGCTTGTCAGTACCTTTCAGTTTCGTACAGTGACGGTCAAACAATTCATGTTCGACAAAAAAGGATGCTTCCGGAAAAAAACTATCCATAATCCCAACACTGTCAAATTTATCATAAGCCGCAACCAAGCGGTTTCCGGTGTCCTTGATGGCACGCAGATGACGGGGAGCAATGTAACCCGCCGCTCCAATTAATGCAAAATTTTTCATTGATTATAATTGTAATATTAAGAACCTGATAGATTTGCGGAAATTTATTCTTGCACTTCTTCCCACGGATATTGATTCTCCTCGAAATTTCTCAATTCTTCTATTATTTCCTTCTGTTCATCCGTTAAGTCTGAAATATTCCACGTTTCAATAAGTTGATGTGCTTCATGAGCCAATTCTTCATCATACGTTTCACTATATCCCCATGTCAGTAAACGCATTTTTAATAAAGATGCCGGAAGTTGACTCATAATATTGTAGATACGATCCAAAATAACCTGTTTTTTCCGCTCCTTATCTCCATTATCATAGATAGTGGCATTATACCCCATCAGCAGAGCAAGACACAGATTTCCCTCTTCTTCAATATCAGAGCTTTGTTCGGAAAAT
Organism: Bacteroides sp. AF25-38AC; assembly: GCF_003602995.1. Taxonomy (NCBI): domain Bacteria; kingdom Pseudomonadati; phylum Bacteroidota; class Bacteroidia; order Bacteroidales; family Bacteroidaceae; genus Bacteroides; species Bacteroides sp. AF25-38AC. Next base: position 12,094 of record NZ_QTMD01000054.1, read on the forward strand.
AAAGAATCGGAACGGGTCAGAACTTCTTTATTTAAACGACAGAATTCATCAGAATAAATAGGACTACCATTCGTATCCAAATACATAAGTTCATGAGCCATCCGTTGAAGCTCAAGAGCACGGGAAAGTAAAGAATTCATCTTTATATTGATTTTTTATTATTTATCGGGAAGAAAAAATATCTTTCGAGAAGATTAGGATGACAGAGAGTCGCTTAGTCATTAATTGCCTTCAGATAGGATTTGGGTACTTTAATGCTTGCTACTAAAACACCCGTAATGCGGATAACAACATAAGTCTTGTTGGCTTCTGTGGCGATTTCACCTTCAATGCCGCTAAACTCCCCTTTGACAACTGTAACCTTTTTGCCAACGGTAAGAGGTTCATTGTCAAAACAAACACCTTCGGGATTCAAATCCATGACGAACATGAAATCCTGCATTTGTTTATCGGGAACAACCAGCATGGAATGAGTGGAAAAATCCTTCATATAGAAAACCTGAACACCATAAACATTATGTATGTCACAAGCAGACTGTTTGGTGGCATGAATAAAAATCAATCCACGGGCAACCGGAACCACGCTACGCTTCCGACGGTACTTCAACTGTGAGATTACAGTTCGAGTGGGAAGATAACACTCCACATCAATACCTTCCTCCAAATTAAGATTTTCGATACGCTTCTTAACTGCAAATTCTTGTTTGCTTAGTGTACGGGCTGCGAACCAATATTTCTGTGTTTCAACCACTTGGAGAAGTTTAATAAATAATCGGAAGTTTGTTTTGGGGTACGCTTCGCGGTCCGATTGAGTCATTTACTCTTTCGAACCGTATCTGCAGACAAGTGCTTATAAAACGTTGTCACCGAACGAATTAGAAGTAGAAAAGCGTTCAATAGACGTTCGTTTAATAAACGCAAAGATAAGCCGTATTTTTTGAACTAACAAAATGTTTCACTACTGTCCCGTAAAAGTGGATAAATAGTTCTTTGAAATTATTGAAATATAGTCA
>NZ_QTMD01000055.1:0-12720 GCF_003602995.1 Bacteroides sp. AF25-38AC
CTTTTTGTTGCTCAGGTACTTAAAAAGTTATATTTATAATAGTGTTGCGGAATTAAGGTAATATAGAATTGGTTTGCCTAATATACTTTATCAATGAATGCATAAGCATTAAAATAGCATATACTAAATATAACATTAAAGTCATATTATTTTTGTCACTCTCGAAAAATGCTATTACAATCCCCATAATGGGGAAACACAAAAAGAATTTAACAGAAGTTATAAATAATATACTATTTACTATGGCACAATCATTTTTTCTCTTGTACCATACATACATTCTATAATATATATAATCCATTCTCACCACTTTAACAAAGCTCCGTTATTTTTATCAAAATTATCATCGATATAATAATCTAAATGTTCACCTATAGAATTACCCGTAAATAATGTCACCATTCTTTGAATGAGTAACTTCCAAATGAGAGAACCGCATTAACAGTTTTTCCAAATCTTTCTTGTCCATGATTGTTCTTTTGTCTGACGGTTAGTACTATTATTTCCGGATTATCGCCAAAGATATTGTAAATCAATGGCAATCTACAAAGATATGAAACATTCCATATAATCTCTCATAAAAGACAGACTATCTTTATAATGATTGAAAATTATTCAGAATCACATATTTAGTTGAATCTTCTACTCGTATTTATGGGGAAATAACGGTATTTCTGTATGCTGGAAATCTTGAGTCCCTGTTTGTAGAAATATATCAAATTAAATATAGCTTGTCCAAATAGAATATAAATCATTCAGGAATGTCTGTGAGACTGTTCCTTTTATAATTTTTAAGCCTTGTATATACATTAACCATATAGGATTAATTCTTTGGGAATTTTTCAACATAATGACCATGTGACCATAATCATTATCATTTTTATTCCTTGAAAAAAATTGCTCCCAATGTAAGCTATTGTTATTATATATGATCACTTCTCCCCAATAAATTCCCACATCTACCAACAATGACCGTGACTTAACGGTTAAATCCCAATCCTGAATAGTTATGTAAGTCGGGACTCTTTTCTTTTTCTCTTCTAATTCTTGCTTTGAAAGATTTTCAGACTTTATACTATTCAATAAAAACAAATTTAATTCAGCTAAAGAATTGATAGAATAATCTTGCTGCCACATCTTGCCTGTAAACTGTTGAATAGCACGATTAAGTTCGAACATTCTTTGTTCTTTATTCTGATAGAACCATTCTGAATATTTCATCAGTTCCTTTCGGGAACGATTATGGAAATCGAAGCCGAAAGGGAGATTATCAATAATTTTATACTCATTCATGGACTATTGCTTTTATATTGTTACGTTCCAGCTTACTTAATGACATATCATTTGTCATTACATTATGCATAAACTAAAAATAAAAAGTACCCAGGCAAGCACAAAACATATTATGCTTACAAAGCACCATATTGTGTTTAGTTTTTTTGAACCCTTTTGAAATGCCTCAAAATATTCAAGATACTTTTTCTTTCTCCATAAAAATAAGTAATTTATAATAATACACGGTATTGCGGTGATTATGAAGAAAGTCTTCTTGTCCACACCGACTAAAGACACTTCAGGTATTAAGATTGACATTAAATTTATCAATGTATATGTCAGTAGTCCCGTGAACCATACTATCTCTATATCAGCAAGCATTGCGCTTGTACCTATTATTGGATTAGATAATGCACCAATAGCCTTGTTAAAATTAGTCTTATCACGTCGTTTGCTTATCTTTTCCTTATGTAGTAAATTATATAACGAACGAATTAGCGAATGTATATATTTATACAAGAATACATCTGTACGTCTATTACATTCGTACATGCCATAATACAATCTATTCCAAAAATATATTACTTGCTCCATATTAGTTATCAGCTACTTCACTCAATACTATTCTATAATTATCACAAAGCAACCGGCGTTGTCGGAACATCTTCATCAATACAATGCCCATCCGCATCAAACAAGCCAAATATTCTTTCTATTTCAGAAGTAATCATGTCGGATAACGAATCCCATGATTTTAGCGGCATTGCATCATATGGACTACAATAGTATATCTTATTATCCGAAGTATTAAGATAAAGCTTTGAACCGTCATAATCATAGGAGGCAAAAAAGAACATTTCCGGTGTGGCATTCTTGGGCCGTTCGTACTTTTGAATATCTTCAATATTAAACGGATACCATGAATCCAAATCTGATCTGTCGTATGATGTCCTGCAACCGTGCAACGCCAATGTGCAGTTCATTATATCAAATCCGTTGGATACATTCATCAGAAAATCCCTGTAAACTTCAGGAATAGCGCATCCCAGTTTCTTCTCCAAATCGCATACTTCTGCTTCTGTAATACAAGGGTACATAATATTAAGCCAGGCATATTCGGCAATATGAGGGGCTTTCCCAATCAACAATGCGCCATTCTTTGAATGAGTAACTCCCAAATGAGAGAATCGCATTAACAGTTTTTCCAAATCTTTCTTATCCATGACTATTCTTTTATCTGACGGTTAGTACTATTCTTTCCGAATTATCTCCAAAGATATTGTAAATCAATGGCTATCTACAAAGATATGAAACATTCCATATAATCTCTCATAAAAGACAGACTATCTTTATCAAGATTGGAAATTATTCAGAATCATTCAATTAACTTCTCTTTTATGGTGTCGTTTGAACACCTCTGATTTCCACGACAGACTAAATGAAATGACAGGCAGATAGGCTTCTGCAATCCTTATTCAAAAACATACGGTCATAAGCCACGCTTCACTTGACAAGTCCCTTCAGAGAAGTTAACTCGGAGGGCGAATACCTCCACGTTCAAGCCTCCGGTTTTCGGGACACAAAATTCCCTGCGGTAATTTTCCGCCCGAAAAAACGCTCCGGTATTGCCGTCCGAGTTGAGGAAAGGACCGGGACTTAGCAAGCGAAGCGACCTACGACGCATAGATACAGGTCAACATAAAAAAATCTGACGGGAGAACCATGCTCCCGTATGCCGTCCCAATGGATTACACGATCCGGTTATTCCCGTAAACAGAAATCCGCCTCCTGTCACAAAAGGACACATCAAGGGGGACAAAAGCAGCTCGCTCCCAACTCTGCATAATTACAGTTTTTCCTTTTCTTCTGTGCGGCTGTGCGTACCGCCATGCCCTTGTCTGTCCGGCCTGTTCCAGCCTTTTCCCTTTCCTTTGCCGCCTTTCGTTTTTTCTCCCTTTCCTGCCGTTTTCGCTCCGTTTTCTCCGGCCTGCGGTGTAATGTGATGACACAAGATGTAATGTATATCCTAACACATTGCAAATCAATTATTTATCAATTTTTCTCCTATATATTTGCGGTGACAACATGAGTTATCAACACTAAAAATCAAAAATTATGGCAAAGAAAAATGCACGGGAAGAACCCCCGAAACCGCAGGTCACCGAAAACGAGCAGATGAGTGACATCGTGTTCATCCTCGACAAGATGGAACTGATTCTGGAAGCGGTGTCGCAAATCGGACAGGACGGAAAATTCAACACGGTAGCCGCCGACAGGCAGAACCGGAACTCCTTCCTGAAGATTGACCGCTATGCAGATGCCTTCGAGAACTTCATCAAGAACTTCTGGAGCCAGCTGAAAGACCCGACACGCTTCGGAATCCTCTCCGTCAAGGAAGACAGGCTGGACGACCCTGCCGTACAGCAGGCCATCGAGGACATCGCCGCAGGAAAAAAGACAAAAGCCGTGGAGGAATTTCTCAAGCAGTACGAGATTGTTCCGCGCAACAAGGAAAACCAAAGTATTAACCAAAAAAATCAAGAAGAAATGGCAAAGAAAAATGAAACCCAGCAGCAGGCTGCCGCAGCTGACAGCCAGCCGCAGACCCAGTCCCCCCAGTACCGTTACAACGAGTCCATGATCAACTGGGAACAGCTCAAGAATTTCGGAATCTCCCGTGAATACCTCCAGGAACGCGGACTGCTCGAACAGATGCTCCGTGGCTACAAGACCAACCAGGTAGTACCCATCAGCATGAACTTCGGCTCGGCCGTACTGAGGACTGACGCACGTCTGTCATTCCAGCAGTCCATGGCGGGCGAAGTGGTGCTCGGCATCCACGGTATCAGGCAGAAACCCGACCTCGACCGACCGTATTTCGGACATATCTTTTCCGACGAGGACAAGAGGAACCTGCTCGAAACGGGCAACATGGGACGTGTCGTGGAACTAAAAGGACGCAACGGGGAATATATCCCTTCCTTCATCAGTATTGACAAGCTGACCAACGAGGTGGTCGCCATGAAAGCGGAGAATGCCTTCATCCCAAGGGAAATCAAGGGCGTGGAACTGACAGAGCAGGAGCAGAATGACCTGCGTGAAGGCAAGAAGGTCTATGTCGAGGGCATGATCGCCAAGTCCGGTAACGAGTTCAACGCCTTCATCCAGGTGAATGCCGAACGCAGGGGTGTCGAGTTTATTTTCGAGAACGACAAACTCTTCAACCGCCAGACACTCGGGGGCGTGGAACTGACACAGAAACAGATTGAGGACCTGAACGCCGGAAAAGCCATCTTCGTGGAGGGAATGCAGCGCAAGGACGGCGAGGTGTTCTCCTCTTACGTGAAGCTGGACGAGGCGACAGGCCGCCCGTCCTACACTCGCTACAACCCGGACTCTCCGGAAGGCGCACGCGAAATCTATATCCCCAACGAGATCAACGGAGTGAAAATATCGCTGGAGGAACAGCAGCAACTCCGTGACGGCAAGGTGATTTTCCTCAATGACATGGTGAACCGCAAGGGAGAGGAATTCTCCTCCTTCATCAAGGCCGATTTGGAAACGGGACGCCTGAGCTACTCCCGTACGCCGGACGGTTTCGAGCAGCGCGAGGATTTCAAGATTCCAACCAAGGTATGGGACGTGGAACTGACCAGACAGCAGCGTGCGGACCTGCAGAGCGGAAAGGCCGTGCTGGTGGAAGGCATAAAGGGATATGACGGGAAGACCATCTCGCAGTACGTCAAGGCGAACTTCAACCAGGGGCGTCTGGACTTCTACAACGAAAATCCCGACCGTAAGCGTGACGCGTCACAGCGAAACGTGGTGGCCAACAGCCAGCGACAGGAACAGGGCAACCGCAAGTCAAAAGGTGCGAGCATTGCCTGACTATAGGTAACGGAAAATGAATGTTAAATAAAAAAAGAAAGAAATATGAAAAAGGAAAACGGAAACGACATGCCTTTCAAGGCTGATGAAGTGAACTGGGACGAACTCTCCGGTATCGGTATCATGAAGGACGAGCTGGAACTCTCCGGCGAAATGGACACCCTCCTCAGGGGAGAGAAAACGAAAGTGATGTCCCTGAGCCTCGTGCTCCTCGGCGTGGACGTGGTGATGGACGCCACGCTCCAGCTGGTCCGCAAGGGCGAGGCACCGCTGCTGGAAATCCAGGGAGTGACACCGCTGGGCAAATAATCTGGAAGCAATTATCAAGTAAACCGATGTCTTACCGCCGTTTCCTGTCTTCCGCATGGAAAACGGGAAACGGCTTAATTTTTATCCAATATGATAGCAATCATCGCAGAAAAGCCGAGTGTAGGCTTGGACATAGCCCGTGTAGTCGGGGCTGATACAAGAAATGACGGCTACTGTTCCGGTAACGGATATATGGTAACCTGGGCACTGGGACACCTCGTGTCACTGGCCATGCCGGACACTTACGGTTATACGAAAACGGCAGCGGAGGACCTGCCGATGCTGCCGGACCCGTTCCGCCTGATCTCCCGACAGATGCGCACGGACAGGGGAATGGTTACGGACATCGCCGCCTCGAAACAGCTGAAAGTCATAGAAAGCGTATTCAACCGCTGTGACAGCATCATCGTGGCTACCGATGCCGGTCGTGAGGGGGAACTTATCTTCCGCTGGATATACGCCTTCCTGGAATGTACGAAACCGTTCCGCCGCCTGTGGATTTCCTCGCTTACTGACGAGGCCATACGGAAAGGGCTGGAGGAACTGAAGGACGGCTCGGAATACGACAGCCTGTATGCCGCCGCCGACAGCCGCGCGAAGGCGGACTGGCTGGTAGGCATGAACGCCAGCCGTGCCTTGGCCATCGTCTCCGGCTCTTCCAACAACTCGATCGGACGGGTGCAGACTCCGACGCTCGCCATGATATGCAGCCGCTACAGGGAGAACCGCAGTTTCGTATCCACACCATACTGGCAGCTGCATGTCACCCTCAATGGCGGCACGTCACACCGCCGCTTCTTCCATCCCGCGACCTTTGACGACAGGCAGAAGGCGGAAGCCGCCTACCGCAGTCTCTCTCCCGATTCTTCGGCGACGGTCACGAAGGTGGAGAGCAGGAAAACCCTGCAACAGCCGCCGTTGCTCTACGACCTGACGGCACTTCAGAAGGACTGCAACGTGCACCTCGACCTGCCCGCGGCAAAGACACTGGACATCGCCCAGTCGCTCTACGAGAAGAAGTTCATTTCCTACCCGAGAACGGGAAGCCGGTATATCCCGCACGACGTGATGGCCTGCGTGCCCGGTCTGCTGGAAAGAATCTTGGCCATGCCCGGATTCGCCACAAGTGCCGGAATCCTTGACTTTGCGCGTCTCAACACCCGCAGCGTGGACGACAGCAAAGTGACGGACCACCATGCCCTCATCACGACCGGCATCGCACCCGAAGGGCTTTCCGAGGCGGAAGAGGCCGTCTATACGCTGATAGCCGGACGTATGCTGGAGGCGTTCTCGCCCTGCTGCGAGAAGGAACTGATTCTTATGGAGTGCCGTCTGGACAACATGGATTTCCGCTCGAAAAGCTCCCTTGTCGTCAGTCCGGGATGGCGCGGCATCTTCCGCAGGAAAGAGGACAGGCAGGACGACGAACCGGAAACCGACGAGGGTACGGCCGTATTTGCCGAAGGGGACACGGTCCCTGTTTCAGGATTCGGACTGGCCCAGAAGAAGACCGTGCCCAGACCGCTCTATACCGAAGCCACGCTGCTGGCAGCGATGGAGACCTGCGGCAGGGAGATAGCCGACGAACAGGCACGCGAGGCCGTGAAGGAGCTGGGCATCGGCACGCCCGCTACAAGAGCCGCCATCATCACCACACTGTTCAAACGTGACTATATCGCCCGCTCCGGCAAGAGCATCGTCCCCACGGAAAAGGGACTCCATATCTACGATGCGGTGAAGGACATGCTCGTGGCGGATGTTTCCCTGACAGGAAGCTGGGAGAAGACCCTGCTCCAGATAGAGCGACACACACTCGGACCGGACACGTTCATGGCATCCATCACGGACTACACCCGCAAGGCTACCCGTGAAATCCTGAACCTCAGCCTTCCGGCGGTAGCCCCCCGCACGTTCACCTGTCCCAAATGCAAGACCGGACACATCATCGTCAGGGAGAAGAGTGCCCGCTGCGACAATAAAGGGTGCGGACTGACCGTGTACCGCAGGTTTCTGAACAAGGAACTGACGGACCAACATCTGGAACAGCTTTTCTCCTCCGGCTCCACACGGCTCATCAAGGGATTCAAGGGAAAGAAGGGTGTAGCTTTCGACGCTTCGGTCACCTTTGACGCCGGATTTACCCTGACACTCTCGTTCCCCAAAAACGGGAACGGCAGGAAAAGGAAATGATGAAGCCATCCCGATTCGCGGGGCAAAGGTCGCAGCCCGCCCGTTTCCACCGGCAAGGTCTGGCCTTACGGTTTCTGGGAAAAATCATCCTCGCCCGAGGCTCCGGTATTTTTCCCGAAAACCTTGCCTGTGGAGGCGGACTGCAAGAAAGCCCCTGAAACCGGGAATGGCATTCCCACCAAACACATGAAGATTATGAAAACAAAAGAACGTATCAGAAAGATAGCGGACAGCAGATGGGCAAGGACACTCGCGCTGGCCGTAACAGCAGCCATCATATTCAGCTGGCTCTATTCCCACGGTATATCGCCTGTATGGACCGCCGTGGCCATCATCTGTTTCAGGGGACTCTTCAGGTTCCTCTACCGTATAGCCTGTTTTCTCGTGGCACTGGCCATCATTCTGTGCATACTGAGTTTTCTGGTCTTCTGAAATCTGACGATATGGAACATGCACGGAATTTATCATTGCAGCATAAGGGAGCTGTCCGGGAGCGGGCGGCTCTTTTTGTATCCGTCACAACCGGAAATGACACGGGAAGAAAAGGGAAAGGACTAAAAACACAGACATTGGCAAACCGAGAACTACAGGGCAAAGTTGGCAAACGCTTCTTGTCGGACGGCAAGGTCAGGCCGCAAGCGGTTTCGGAAAAAATCATCCTCGCCGGAGGCTCCGGTATTTTTCCCGAAAACCCTGCCTTTCCGGAAGCATTTGCCGTTGGGCCCTTGTAGTTCAACGGGCTGCCAAAGCCCGGGTATTCACACTTAAAAATAAAGAATATGCAACAAGCGATCATCACAAGACAGTCACCAGCTCCGATAGGGATGCCCGTGACAAGAAGACCGAAAGTACACGTCCCGCAACCGGCAATCAAGCTGCCACCAAGGGGAACCACAGGTCCCGTTCACATCTCAAAGCTGCTGAACCCCGTTCTGGAAATTTGCAGACATCCGGACAGGAACAGGCTGCTGGCAGAATTCTTCAGCGAATATTGAAACACATCGTCTAATCATTTAATATCTGAAATTATGTTTTTTACAGCAATCCACCAGATGATGACGGAAAGCGTGGACCTCACGATCGTCATCCGCAAGACAAACGGACAACTGACCGTTTCCACATTGCCCAAATCGAACGGACTCAAGGACGAGGCCCAAAACCACATCGTGCCGCTGACTGTCACGGGCACACCGCAGGAACTTGATACGGGATTCCTGCAGGCAGTCACAAGACCTATACAGAAAACGTGCGGGCTGATCTCCAATATGGCACAGTTCGAGGCACAGGCGGACAAGGCCGCTGCCAGCAGCAAGGCTGCCAAGGAAGCGAAATCCAAGGAGACGAAGGAAGAACGCGAGAAACGGGAGAAGTACGAGAAACTGATGAAGAAGGCGGAAGAACTGACAGCGGCCAGAAACCACCGGGAAGCCGTCAGCGTGCTTACACAGGCGAAAGCACACGCGAATGCCGCCCAGTTGAAGGAAATCGAGGAGAAGATAAAGGCGGCCGACACGGAAATGAACCGGGGAAGCCTCTTCGACCTGATGGAACAAGAAGCACAGCCGGAACCTTCTGTACAGCAGCAACAGCCACACTCCCAACAGCCGGCATACACACAGGCAACGGAACAGAGAAATCCGCAACCGCAACGTCCGCAACAGCCGGCACCGCAGCAGACATACACGCGGAGACCGTCACAACCGATGCCGGGACAGGCTCAGCCCGCACCGCAGAGACCACAACAGGCATACACGCAGCATCCGCAACAGCCAGGAATATGGCCGTCGCAACAACAGCCGCCACAGCCGCAGGCAAGACCGCAGATACAGCCACACGCGCAATACGTACAGCGGACAGGCGGACAGCAGCCTTCCCAACCTCAATATCCGCCGCAGCCTGAAATACAGGACTGGCAGGAAGAACGGTTCATGCAGGAGGACGAACAGCAACCGTACCTCTCCGATCAGGAACATCCCGCATACAGTGAGAAGGACTACGAGGAATACATCGATTTCCCGCAGTCCATGCTGGAACCCAAGTATTCACCTTATCAGACAGTTTAAGACATGGCACTCGAAATCAAAGGAATGACACGCTCATTCAAATTCAAGAAAGGAACGGAGTATATAACCCTTCATGACCCAGATCCGAACATCTCGCCGGACATGGTCATGAGCTACTATTCGAACATGTACCCGGAACTGACGACGGCTACCGTTCACGGACCGGTCATCAGGGAGGATATGACAGAATATGAATTCAAGACAACTATCGGAACAAAAGGATAAAGGATATGGCAAAGGACAACAGAAAAAAGAAGAAATCATGTGTACCATTGGACGGATATCAGGCGGAACAGCTCGCGAAACTTATCATTGCGGAAACAGAAAGGAAGGTGCATTACGGCACGGAAAGAAAGAAACGGATTGCGGCACCCAGCGGTGCCGTAATTCTTTTCTGAACGCTACGTTCTTGCCGATATCCCCATCGGAACTGTTCACGGACGGTACTGACGGGAAGCCGCACAATCTTATCACGCAGGAAAACTATGAGTACCTGCGTGATTCCTTTTTCAGATATGCACTCCTCATGAAGAAGGAGGCGGTACATACACCGGGACGAACGCCCGGCGAAAGCATTGCCAGACTGCACGAAGAGATGTGTAACCTTGTAGGTAATGACATGAATGTCAACATTGAGCAGGACGAAGAAAGACTCCTGTTCCGTCTCTGGAAATGTCATGGATGGGGAGAACTCACGTTGTATTACTTCCCGACAAAGTTCATGGAAAGGCTCGGACCGGAACTGAGACGCATATCCGTCACCTTCATCCACAACCTGATGCAGGCGAACGGGATAAACACCATACTGGACGAGGATGACATGGACTATGCCCTGACACTGATGTCTGAGGATGACTCGGGTGAAACGGCATCCGACCGGAAAAAAAGGCGGCGGCTCCTGCACTCCTATGAGGAAGGCAGGATACATGCCCTGTTACGCCGGGTGGAACGCAAATCCTACTACAAGAATCTGCCGAAGGCAATCGACCGATATAAGCCGAAGGACGGGTACGAACAGTCACTGCTCTCTGTCATGAAGGAGGGTCTGGAGTTCCTTACACCTGAACACGGCATCATGGAATACGGCTACGATCCCTTCTACGAGGAAGAACCGGACTTTCTGCCCATGTATCTCAGCAAGCAGATCCGGGTCATCTATGACTGCACCGACATGATAACGGAATATCTCACCGACTATTACAACTCCTACAGCCAGGAAACATATGACATCATTCCGGTCACCACCTGTGACCTGTCTCCGGAAACGGAGGAACTGTTCCGCATGGACGACTATCCGGAACGTTTCTTCAAATGGGCGGAAAAATTCATCAACATCACAGTATAAACCAATCTGAAAGCATATGATAGACAGCAACGAACTGACCAGAAAGATCAAGACACCGCTCAACCCCAAGGCGGCACTGATTGCCTATGCCTCGGAGAATGACAGGAACTTTTTCCTTGAAATCCGTGAAATTGACGACCGGGGAAACATGACGGAAGGTAGACCGGTAACCATGGAATTCATGAACACGCTCGTGAAGGGATACTCGGAAAGACACAGCACCACTCCATATGGGAAGATTCCCGACAACCTGTTGTATTGCGACCCGCGCAAGGGAAGCGAGAGATACGTGTGGTACAACCCTCCGCACAAGAGGATGATGTTCTTCAGCCCCGCGCTCAAAATAGAAAACGCGGAATATTACCTGCCGGGAGTGATCTATGAGGCCGGAGAACACGGAATGAGAATCTATGCCTACAAGGAAAATGTTCCCGGACCGGATACCGTGCTGTACGCCGCGCCCTTCTTCAACGTGACAGGTTCCAGCGTATGTCTGGGAAACGCCAGGATAGAGCTGCCGAAGGACCTGACCTATGAGAAGCTGCTGCAGTACTGGGAAAGGAAATTCTGGCTGACGGAATTCACCCACCTGGGAGGGAACGGGAACCCGACAAGGTCAAACCTCGTGCTGGTGACAAAGGCGGCACGGGACAGGGACTTCAACCTCGACGAACTGAAGCAACTGAACAACATGAAACTTAAAGACATACTGAAATGAAAAGAGTACATTACATCGACAACTATCTCATAAACCCGCAGCATCCGGTAACGGTAAACCTTATCGGAGCGGGAGGAACAGGCTCGCAGGTACTTACCTGCCTGGCCAGACTTGACACGGCACTGAGGGGACTCGGACACCCCGGGCTGTTTATAACCGTGTATGATTCCGACATCGTGACGGAGGCCAACATCGGGCGACAGCTCTTCAGCCCCTCGGACATCGGCCTGAACAAGGCACAGTGTCTTGTCACACGCATGAACAACTTCTTCGGCAACGACTGGAAGGCGGTACCGGACATCTATCCGGCAGCCCTGAAGGACGCTAGACGGGATAATCTGGCCAACATAACGATCACCTGCACGGACAACATAAAGTCACGTATCGACCTGTGGAACATACTGAAAGCCGTGCCGGTATCGGAATACAGAAGCCACGAGACGCCCCTGTACTGGATGGACTTTGGGAATACACAGGACACGGGACAGGTCGTCCTCGGAACCGTACCGAAAAAAATCAGGCAGCCGGAATCCAAGCTGTACGAAACGGTGGAGTCACTGAAAGTGATTACCCGCTACGTGAAATACGCGAAAGTAAAGGAGAAAGACTCGGGACCGAGCTGCTCACTGGCAGAGGCCCTGGAAAAGCAGGACCTGTTCATCAACTCCACATTGGCACAGCTCGGCTGCAATATCCTGTGGAAAATGTTCCGCAACGGCATGATCGAGCATTACGGGCTGTACCTGAACCTTTCTACCTTGAAAATGAATCCGATACCTGTCTGAACGCGGCTTTATGACCTATAACATGTTAAAACTTGTTTGAAATCAAGACAAACATATATTAACTTCATTGCAGTTAGGAACAAATGTATATAGTAAGCGCCTAAGTAAGTACATCTTCTACAGTTCATTTTCCCTCCTTACTTTTGC
>NZ_QTMD01000056.1:0-12013 GCF_003602995.1 Bacteroides sp. AF25-38AC
AATTACCGGGACAGTCTGCCGATTGACTCATAATGACGGAATTTAACGACAGTCCCTATAATACGCTCTACCCCGTCCTGCGGCATCAAATCATCATCTGAAAAGAACCAAACAACCGGTTCTTTTGCAAGTGCTATACAACGGTCCCAATGCCCCGGCAAATCCACTCCACCCAGATTAGTATCAAAACGTCGATAGACAATATTCATTTTATCCGCATAATCAGAAACAATTTCCTTCAGATTCTGAGGACTTGCATCATCACCTATGTAAACAGTAAAACTCCGACAAGTCTGTACGACAATAGAATCCAATGTCTGTCGGAGGAAGCGGCACTTATATGCCGGAATAACAATTGCTATCTTTTCTTCCATAGAAATCATCCCTCTACAACATTCTTTTTTATCACTTCCAGATAACGTTTTCCATAATGTAAATCCGGTTCCAGATAGTTCCCTTCAGCCCATTCATTCCATGATTTTACAAATGCAAGCCGATGGTCTAAAGGCTTATTCTCAATACGCTTTATCGCTTCTTTCATATGTCGGGCAAAATAAGAAGGTTCAGCGTGATTCAAGACCAACGATTTACCACGGGAACGTGGAGAATGATCCCAGTTAGGAATAATGGTAGGTATAATATTCTCTTCATATTCTTCATCACCTACAAAGAAAGAACTGGCCTTCTTATACTCCACAACCTTAGGAATACGAAATATTTTATGTTTCCATTTCGCATATTTATAAGTCAGAGCAGCTTTCTTCTCAAAGTCAAACAAGCGTACAACATTAATAGCATCAAACCCCATTTTCATAAGTCTCTCTTTTTCTTCTTTCAAATGATAGGTTTGTCCTATGAAATAAACCCCCTTCAAGCCATTCTGCACAGCTAAAGTACGCCAGAGTTCAATGAACTCTTTCATCTCCGGATGATCCAAAGGATGATAAACCATAAACAACGGTTTCTCATCCACTGTAATATAGCGATGGTCTTTAAAAGCAGGTAATACCTCGTGGAAATGAGCTATATAATCTTGTTCTCCCGGATAAAGCTGATTTATCAAAGTATCTTTGCTCTTTATGCCGTGATAAAAGCCCCTCCATGACTCATTAGCCCAAGCCAGACAAAAAGGAAAATCCGGTTCATCAGAAGACAATACTTCATTAAACGGGCGCTCTAAGAGTCTCTTTCCATTTCCAAACCAATAATGCCAGTAACAAAAGCCTTCGATACCATATTCTTTTGCCATGTCAGCTTGCGCCTTACGTGTTTCCGGCACTCGCAAATCATAATATCCCAAATCTGCCGGCACCTTAGGCTGATAATGTCCTGGAAACAATGGACGTGCTTTTCCTACATTAGTCCATTCCGTAAAACCTTTCATCCACCATCTGTCGTTTTCTGGTATTGGATGAAATTGAGGTAGATAAAAAGCTATAACCCTTGCTTTATTCATTATTGAGATTCAATTAAAGTTATAATGTTTGGAATTTATACCGTTTAGATTTGAAGAATGTCCTCACTAAACGGTAAATACATCTATAAACCTTTAGATGACAATACATCATACGGCGCTTAAATATATGCATAACATCCAATTGCGGCCACGACACATTATCAAACTCCTGCATTCTGGCTAATACATCATTGATAACATCATCTATCAAAGAAGATTGAGGAAGCATCATCAAATGGTCAATCAAATGAATTCCCCGTTCATGTACACAATAAGGAGCTTTATCCCATATTTCTTTTTCTCGCACAAATTTCACTTGTTCATAGACAGTTTGAAAGAGCAGATATTCCTTTTCGTAATTATACAATTTACCTTGAGTAGTACTTCCTTCACGTTTCAAATAATGATATTTAGGACAGTCTTGCATAACGACTTTCTGCGTTTTATAAAATATCTGATAAGAAACTGCAATATCTTCAAAAACTCTATTTACCGGAAAATATATTCCAGCAAATAATTGACGCTTATACAACTTATCCCACATATAATTTCTTATACGCTTATCTTCTACCAATGTTCGGATAGCTTCTTCACGAGAAAAGCTGGAGAATTGCCCAGAAGAGTGCTTCACTCTGGTCTTTACGGCAGTTTCTATATAATGCGAGCAAATGGATATATCCGCCCCATTCTCTTTCAGTAAGTGATACAAGAATTCGTACATATCCGGTTCAATCCAGTCGTCGCTATCCACGAAACCAAGGAGTTCACCTTGAGCTACCGCCAAACCTCTGTTTCTGGCTGCACTCTGACCTGCATTCGTCTGGTGGATAACCTTTATCCGCCCATCCCTTTGGGCAAATAAATCACAAAGCTCTCCCGAACCATCGGAAGAGCCGTCGTCAATCAATATTATTTCCAGATTCTTATAAGTCTGCCCGCAAATGGATTGCAGGCATTTCTCCAAGTAATTCTTTACATTATAGACCGGTACAATAATACTTATCAGAGGTAGTGTCTCAGTGTTCTCCATAAGCTATGACAATTACCACAACCGCAAAGTGGCCATCAACGGATAGCCCACCCGCCATCGCAATTTAAACTTACGCACCAGATTCCAGGGCTTGGTTCTGGTCTTACCCTGAAAATACCAGATGTAGTTGTTTACGGCATCCAGTACCCGTGAAGAGGACTCACCGTCCAGATGGGCTTCATGCTTGTGCACATAAGCACGCATCCGCTCCATCAGTTCTGCCGGACGGGAAATGGCCTTTTCAATAGCTCCTTCTACAGCATCCGTCTCAGTGACATTCAGCAAATGATCCCCTGGCATGGTGTTACAATAGGTCACAACCGGCTTGTCCAACATCATCGCCTCAACAATCACAGACGAAGCATCGGACAACAACACATCTGCACTGTTTAGCAGCTTGGCATCAACAAGTCCACCCTCGTGGAAAGTAATGTTGGGACAGGAAGCGGCCAGTTCCTTGTATTTCTTGAGGACTTCCATATCCGAAAATTTCGGATGGAACGAAATAATCCAATCCCAGTTCTTCTCGCGCACCAGTCTCTTGATGGTATCAAACAGATGAGGAGCAGAAGTTATATTTTTTGTAAACGTAGAAGAGTACAAAACTACCGGACGTGCATTATGAGGAGTATGTGCACGTTCCTTCACGAAAGTATCCGCCTTGCACCAGCCAGTTTCGTATACCTTAAAGAAGCCGTATTTCCTCTCAAGCTCCTTGAAAGGAAGAGTGCTCGTTTCTCCTTGCGTGCAATAGACATCGAACCATCCGCGGACAGAAAAATGGTCGTCCTTTTCATCGCCACGCTTATTGATGGGGTAGCCATGAAAAAGGGAAACTTTCACTCCCGGGAAGAAATCATAAATATAGTTGCCCGGCGCAAACACGGCAATAGGCTGATAATCCATCACTTCCTGAACAGATTGAAGCCACCTCTCATCTTGATCCAACAGAACCGGGCAGTCTGGTTCAACAAACCATGCGACCTCATCCCCTCTACGCCTGATTTCGTCCTGAAGCGGGCGAAGTATAGGATAGGAATAGGCTACCGAAACGAAAAATAAATAATGCTTCTTCATACACTCAAAATATCACGGCAACGACACAATCGTCACCTCAAATTACCAATAGAACAATAAAATCCAGCCCTTAGTTTGTAACAGTTTTGCTTTCTTTGCTTTAAACGTCTGCAAAGTAAATACAAGAATTCTGCATATACTGCATCAATCCAGAAAAAAAAATGACTTTTATCAACTTTTCTCCAAAAGTTGCTGTTTATGAAGCTTTTTCTTCTCTAAAATATCTATCTTTGCACCCCAATATTTTAAAAATACTATTTTATGAGAAGAAATCTTTTTCATTGCTCCAACAGCCAACAAGGGGCAACAGATAAAGTGACTCTTTTGTTCGGAATCACCATTTTTTTCAAATTCCTGCTATTCGATTTCATCTGGAGCATACCCACCACATTCGCTTCATTCTCTACCATCGAATTTTATGCGACCAAAATAATAGCCACCCTCGTACTTCTCGTCCCCTATAAGTTCTTCCGGCTCTGGAAAACAGAGATAGTCATCATGCTTTTGCTGGATATACTACTGATTGTCAACCTGATGTATTTCCGCACCTACTATACTGCCATCCCACTTAACAGCTATGGACTTTCTGGAAACCTCGCCGATTTCACCGGAAGCGTTTACGACTCCTTCCGCTGGTACGACATCTTCTTCCCTCTATCTACCATTGCCAGTATCCCCCTTTATTGGCATTACAAAAGAAATACCGCCGGAAGAACATCATACAAGTATTACGGAGGAGCTTTGGGAATCGGTATTCTGCTGTTTACCATCACCACCCTGGCCAAAGGAGGATTCAAGGAAGCATACAACACCGTCCGCCAGAAAGCCTATCTGTGTGCAAGCACCACTTCCATGTATACCGTCTTCGGAAGCCTATGCTATGACCTCATCAACCAGAAGCAGGAGGCCACCCCACAGATACAGCAAGAGATAAAGGAGTGGCTGAGCCAGAAACCCGGACATCACCCTTTGGCCGGACGTATCGGAATCCGCAACAACTGCATCGTCATCCTGGCAGAATCTTTGGAAAGCTGGGTACTCGAAAGGGAAGTGGAAAGGCAAGAGATTACTCCATATCTCAACAAACTGCTGCAAGACTCCACCACCTTATACGCTCCCCACGTACTGACGCAAGTGAAAGGAGGACGTTCCATTGATGCACAGCTGTTGCTTTGCGCCGGTATGCTGCCTATCAACAGCGGCACATACAGCAGCCAATATCCTGACCACACCTACGGAACCCTGCAAAAAGCCATGCATCAGCAGAAGAACTCGCGCAACTACCTCCTGACCATTGATAAAGTATCGACCTGGAACCAAGGCGTCATAGCCTACAGTTTCGGGACCGACACCATCATTGCTTATCATGACTTTGAACTGACAGAGGCCTTTGGCACGCACAAACGTACCGGAGACGGCTCCTTCCTGGCGCAATGCCGCCAAAAAATAGAGAAGGGGGAAATCTGGAAGAAGGGGGAGAATGTTTACATGCAGCTGGTGACCTACTCCGGCCATGCTCCCTTCAAATTGCCTGAAGAATTGAAAGAGATTCATTTCTCTCCGGCCATTCCACAGAAAATGAATGACTATATGACCACTGCACGCTATACGGACAAGGCGATAGGAAAATTCGTGGAGTACTTGAAAACACTCCCACAATACGACGAGACCCTTATCGTCATCACCGGTGACCACGAAGGACTGGCTACCTACCGTGAAGAATTGTGTAACGCCCCCGGTGGCAAGGGTATCGTATCCGACAAGACATTCACCCCTTTCATCATAGTAAACTCTCCGGTAGGCATGCGTTATGATAAAGTGATGGGACAAATCGATATGTACCCCACCTTACTGAACCTGCTCCAACTGGATGATTACTACTGGAGCGGATTGGGCCAAAGCATCCTCGACCCATGCAAGAAAGGATTCGCCATCAGCCCCCAAATGGAGGTGGTAGGTGAAGAGCCCACCCCGGCAGAAGCCGAGTTCGCTAAAAAAGCATACGATATTTCCGACCAGATGATACATTTTGATTATCTTTGCTCAAAAGCGAAGATAGGCGGCACCTCAAAATAAAAAATGAACAAGTTCATTTTGTTCTGCTTTCGGTTTGCACTATCTTTGCACCGTTCAAAAGAAGTAAAATGTAAATAAAAGCAATGAAGGTACATATTCATCCGCACTATGCCGCCTACGAGAGTTATATCCGAGCCATCCCATCGGAAGAATATGAACGGGAAGAGGTTTATTGTAACCGAAGGAACACAGTCGAAAGAGTGCGGTTCGGAGACAAGGACTTCGTAATCAAGAAATACAAAAGACCTGCCCTCATAAACTGCCTCATTTACACTTGGTTCCGCAAAAGCAAAGCGCAGCGCGCCTTTGAATATGCAGAACTTTTTCTGCAACGGGGAATAGAGACCGCCCCTCCGGTAGCTTATATAGAAATCAAAAAGAATGGTTTCTTCCACACCGGATACTTTATTTCCGAATACCTCCCCTACCCGCTTGTTACGGATATGTTCGGTACGGAAATGGAGGAAGAAGAGAAAAAACGGCTAAGACATGACCTCGTAGACTTCACTCTCCAATTACATCTGAACAAGGTCTTGCCACTGGACTATAATCCCAAGAATATATTTTACCGGAAGACAAACGGCAAATATCACTTCGCCCTCATTGACATCAACCGCCTGAAGCTCGGTAAAGTACCCGGTATCAGAATGTCCATGAATGCCTTCAGCCAACTGGGTATTCCCGCCGATGACTTCATGAAAATAATACCTCTATATGCCGAGCAAAGAGGATTCGATATTGAAGAATGCATATTCTTCACTCTCTTCAGCAGACTGAAATGGAGAAAGCAAAGACAATTTAAAAATTTCGTCAAAAGCAAGCTTCATTTCTGAAATGTCGTATCTTTGTACCAACGAGATTAGAAAATTATGCAAGATTATATCACCCAGTCCATCCAAGAAGGTATCAGGCTCAAAGAAAATATCCTGAACAACCGGCAAATGCTTGCCGACATCGAAACTGTCGGCAATCTGATAGTACAAGCCCTTCGACAAGGGCACAAAGTCTTGCTTTGCGGTAACGGCGGCAGTGCAGCCGATGCCCAGCATATCGCCGCCGAACTCGTCGGACGTTTCGTGACCGAACGGGAAGGCCTGCCCGCCATCGCCATGACAACCGACACTTCCATCCTGACCGCAGTCAGCAATGATTATGGCTTCGACCGCGTCTTCGAACGGCAGACAGCAGCCTTGGGAACGAAAGGTGATATTCTGATAGGCCTTTCTACCAGCGGCAACTCTCCCAACGTAGAGCATGCCTTGCAGAAGGCACAATCTATGGGCATCACCACCATAGGGCTCCTGGGAAGGGATGGAGGAAGGTGCAAGGAACTTTGCAATTACCCGTTGATTATACAGCACGCCGAATCTGCCAGGATTCAAGAAGTGCACATTACCATCGGACATATCTTGTGCGGCATCGTTGACAATAAACTGTTCTCCCATGAATAAAGCGATTTTCCTTGATCGGGACGGTACCATCAATGTTGATTTCGGCTACGTTTACAAGACCCAAGAGCTTGAATTATTGCCCGGTGTAGCCGAAGCACTCCGCATTTTTCAGGAATTGGGTTATCTGCTGATTGTCATCACGAACCAATCCGGTATTGGACGTGGCTACTTTACACTGGAGGACGCCGAACAGTTCAACCGGGCACTCGCCCAAGAGCTGGAAAAACATGGAGTTATACTGAACGATTTCTATACTTGCCCTCACGCTCCGGAAGAACATTGCGAATGCCGTAAGCCTTCTCCTTTCATGGTGACGGAAGCGATGAAGAAGTATGACATCGACCCGTCCCAATCCTATATGTTCGGAGACAAGAAGTCGGATACGGAATGCGGCGAACGAAGCGGTGTCAAGTCTTTCCGGGTCACAGAGGAACATCCGCTTATATACTGGGCAAACCAATTAAAAAACAACCTATTATGAACGCAGAATTAAACAGTATAAAGGGAAAGAAGGTGCTTGTCATCGGAGACGTGATGCTGGATACTTACCACATAGGGGACGTGAAAAGGATTTCTCCCGAAGCCCCCGTACCAGTGGTCCGTGTCACCCGTACCTACAATGTATTGGGAGGAGCGGCCAATGTTGCAAGAAATCTGTTGGGACTGGGTTGCTCGCCGTATGTCGTCAGCCTGCTTGGCAACGACCACAACGGAAACACAATGCAGGAGATGTTCGCTGATTTGGGTATCAGAAACGAACTGTTTCATACAGAACACCCAACCATCACCAAAACCCGCGTAATAGGCAACAGCCAGCAAGTAGTACGGCTGGACTTTGAAACAGAAAATGAATGCCTGAACGAAGAGACTGAGCAGAAACTGCTGGATGCCGTGAAGCGTGCACTCCCCGAAGTGGACATTGTCGTGATTTCGGATTATGGCAAGGGAGTATGCAATGATACAGTATGCCAGCAGGTTATATCCGCCTCTGCCGGGCAAGGGAAGAAGGTCATTATAGACCCCAAAGGGACAAATTGGGAGAAATACCGTTCCGCAACCATCATCACCCCCAACCTGAAAGAGCTTTCGGCTGTTTCGGGAGTGGATGTGAGAAATGAGGATAAAGAAATCCATAGCGCAGCAGACCGGATACTGAAGGAGTATAACCTTACTTCTCTATTAGTGACACGTTCCGAAAAAGGCATGTCATACATAGCTCCCGATGCCTCGCAGGACATTCCTACCGAAGCGAGGGAAGTATATGACGTTTCAGGTGCAGGCGATACTGTCGTGGCAACTTTAGCAGCTGCGCTGGCAGCCGGTATCCCTATTGCAGATGCCATTTATCTTGCCAATAAAGCGGCCGGCATTGTAGTCGGGAAAATAGGCACCAGCCCCATTCTGTTCAAAGAGTTGCAGGACGAGCTACAAATCGGGAAACCGGCCAGCAAACTTATTCCTATTCCCCAACTTGCAGATACTATAAAACAACTGCGTGCGCAGGAGCGCAAAATCATATTCACAAACGGCTGCTTCGACATTCTGCACAAAGGACACGTGTGCTATCTGGAAAAGGCCAAAAGACTGGGGGACGTACTTATCGTAGGATTGAATTCGGACAGCTCAGTAAAACGTTTGAAAGGGGAATCGCGCCCCATCAATGATGAAAGCGCCCGCTCCACAGTCCTGGCAGCCTTGGAAGCAGTGGACTACGTAGTGATTTTTACGGAAGACACCCCGCTGAACCTCATCAGGACAGTAGCGCCGGACGTGTTGGTAAAAGGTGGCGACTATGCCATAGAAAACATTGTAGGCAGGGAGTACGCCCAAGAAACAGTAACTATCCCCTTCGTAGACGGTTATTCCACTACAAAGACGATAGGCGCCATCAACCAAGAGAAGCAATAATCTTTTCAGCGACTTGTTGGGGGGTAATATCCACCATACACTTCTGATAAACAGCTAGCCTGCATTTACCCCGTCCGTCTTTGGTGCACGGACGGCAAGGCAGGGCTGTTTCGAGTATTTCCACCGTAGGTCCCGTAGGGAAACCGAAGGCCGTAGGTCCCATCAAGGCAAAAGCAGGAACACGGAACAAATCAGCGGCATGCATAAAACCCGTATCAGCGCTGATTACCAGATTGGAACGCAACACTATGTAAGAAGATTCCATCAATGAGGTTTGTCCCGCAAGGTTAACTACCCGTTCCGGTGCAGCACTTCTGATTTCCTCACAGAAAGTATCCTTCGGACCAGCCAGAATAACAAATTTATACTCAGGAAGAAGGGCAACCAATTCTTTCCAATAGGAAACGGGCCAGCGTTTCATTTCCCAGTTGGCAGACGGCACCAGCGTAATCATATCTTTGGTTACAAAGTTCTCATACTTGCTACGTATTTCATCCGGGAAATGCCAGTCGTGATAGTTGTCCGGAAAATGCGTAATTCCCCATTTCTTCAATGGTTTCTGAAAAGACACCATCCCCCTGAAAGGCTTGTCGAAATGATTGATTCCCAGTTTAAACAACAAAAAGCGTTTGCCTCTCTCTTTGCTCCGCAAAGCAACGTAAGGTTTCACAAAAGGCAATGGAGATACTATCAGCTTCAATATGTTGGAACGGATATTACTATGAGCGTCATAAATGTAGTCGAAATGCTCTTTTCTCAAATCAGCCGCCATTTTCAACAACCCGGCAAGTCCGGTCTCCTTGTCAAACGCCCAGATTTTATCAATCCTGCCATCCATCGACAAGGTCCCCACCATATCTTTCCGGGTAATCCAATGAATTTCCACATCTGCAAACCGTTCACGTATTCCACCGATAATTCCCATACACTGGATAATATCCCCTATCGAACTGAAACGGATAATTAAGAATTTGGTCATAACAAATTTATTAGAATTGCTGATTCGGCACAAAAGTAATAACTTAATTCAAGTTTCGCAAATAGCGATATAGGCTAATCATACAATATAGAACATCAGCCTACACAAAACACAAACATAAAAATTCAATCCAAGTCCAAACTATTGTCTACAAGAAATCTAGAGGTATTATATATCACTCATAAAACAGTATATTTCACACCAATATTGTTTTTGCATATTATAAAATATAAATGTTTTCAAGTAATTATAATCAAAAACTCCATTTATATAAATATCTTTGTACTTATTTTCTCAATTAGCAAAAGATGACAGCTATAAAATCTCAAAACAGATTATTTTCAATCGTTATACCTACATGGAATAACCTTGCTTTCCTAAAACTATGCATACAAAGTATCCAAAGAAACTCTTACTACAATCACCAAATCATTGTACACGTAAACGATGGAAGTGACGGAACCTTAGAGTGGATAAAAAAAGCAGGTATTGATTACACACATTCTGAGCAGAATATCGGAGTATGTTTTGCTATGAATATGATGCGCACTAAAGTCAAAACTGATTATATTCTATTTTTGAATGATGATATGTATGTACTCCCTTTTTGGGACAAGGTTCTCTATGACGAAATAGAAAAACTGTCTGACAATTATTTCTTTCTTTCAGCTACATCAATACAACCACATACACAAAGCGCATCAACCATCTTAGCCAATTATGGAGACAGTATCGAAACTTTTCAAGAAGATAAATTACTGAAAGAATACATGAACTACAAAATAAACGACTGGATGGGAGCTACCATTCCTCCCAATATCGTACACCGGGACATTTGGGATTTAGTAGGCGGTTATAGTATAGAATACTCACCCGGAATGTACAGCGACCCAGATTTCACCGCAAAATTATATATGTGTGGAGTCAGATTCATGAAAGGGCTACAAGCCAGTCGCATCTATCATTTTGAAACAAAATCAACTACCCGCATACGCAAGAATTGTGGTCAAATGCAATTTCTATTAAAATGGGGCATGACTTCATCCACATTCCGCAAAGTTTTCACTTACAAAGGAAAAGATTTCAAATCCCAAAAGATAGGAACTTTCAAAACAGGAAATAGATTCAAAATAAGCCTAATACGCGGCCGCCTAAAAGCCATATTTTATTTATTAACCAAAGATTTCGGTCCCTTATGGAAATTTTGGAAAAAAACATTTGTCTAACATTTCCCTAAAAGAGCAAAATTATAAAATAGAATTGGAACTTTCTTGTGAAGAATAGGGCTTATCCAAATCCAAATAGTGGAAATTATGCTGTCTCTGCCCGCTTTGTTTCGGTATAACCATGTAGTCTCCATATTTTCGGGTCAGATAGGCGTCATAATCTTGTACTCCCCACACTGTTTCGCCCTCAAACGAAACGGGAGTCGGAGCTCCCAGCTCTGCCTTGGGCATAATACCGCGCATACCGTCGTCATAATCACAGACTAAAGAAGACTTGTCAAAGTCATAGGTGGTCATCACATTTCTGATACTCCTCTGTACGCCGGCAGTAGTAAAAAGTCTCCGGCACAGCAGCGGCAACCATGAGCCGGGACCTTTTCCATGTTTATAAGGGTCGCGGTAGATAAAATAGAGCACCCGCTTGTAAAATTCATACCGGGCAAAATGAATCCTCTGTTTCAGGTTGCTTTGCGGTACACCGTCCAATGGAAATACGTCCAAGTAGATACCTCCCAAGTATTTCAAATGCATACGCTCGATAAGAGTCGTATCCGCATCTTGTATCTTGGCAAAAGGTAATGGATAATTCGGATCATTTTCTGCGCAGACAGCCTCATAAGGCTTGGGAAGCCATTCCTTGGAATGAGACATCAACAAATCATAATCAGCCCTCGGCATACCGATATCCAAATCATCGTCCCAAGGGATAAATCCCTTATGACGGACTGCACCAAGCATAGTACCGGCCATTCACTACTGTCCAAAGAAATTTTCCCATAGGTTCAGTTGATCTGAATCGGCATCATTCAT
>NZ_QTMD01000057.1:0-11546 GCF_003602995.1 Bacteroides sp. AF25-38AC
AATTTGGAGACAAAGATAATAATTTATAAATTTACCCCTCAGGTTTTTACATTGACCCATTCCGTTTCTACCGCTAATCACTATACCTTATTATATATAATTATTCATCGTATATTCATCAGATTAATTCCCGAATTAAGGTGCTAAATGAATGATTAAAAACGTTTAAAATCAGTATTTTATATCCTATTCCCACTTTCGTATTTCATATATTCTTCGTACCTTTACAGAGTATTAAAAGGTATAGTAAATCCTTTAATCAGTGAACAATTTAATCTTTTTACAAAAGAAAGTAACATAGCTGTAAAACAAATAAGAGAGACATCTGTTATTTATTGTAGAATCATTAGACGACATGAAAACAACTGTAAAGACATTCTGGATATGCATGCTACTGATGTTGACTTGCAGCATTAGCGGTAAAGCCATTGACCTGGTGCAGGTGGATGACAGAATGGCCGGAACTGCTGAAGTTTCCGCTTCTTTATCTTCATGTTCTTCTACTTCCGACAATAGTATTGACAAGAAGAATTCATTGTTCACGAATACCAAGTTCGCATGGACTACGGATGTCGAACTGGGAAACAAACCGGTTTCCGAAACTTACTCTTCTCATCAACAGCGTTTGCGCAGGGTGATTGAAGACAATCTTTTCCTCAGAAACATTCTTTTGATGTTATCCAACCACGAGAATCTACTCGTGCAAGGCCGCTCTAAATTATACTACTCAGATAAAGACCCGTACTATGCATTGACGGGCAGTGATTACTATATTTATACGCTTCGGCGGATTTTGATTTAGCCAACTTTTCTTCTTATTGATTTCCCCCTTTTTCTCCTTATTGTCTTGAAGAGACTGAAGGCAGGTGACCTTTAGTGTACATATATGTTAGTTAAGGTTGCAAGGATGATTACGCCCTATCGGTTCGTAAGCGGGAAGTCGTATCCCTATGCTTTATTTTCAAAACTCTATTTAAATACCAACAATTAAACTTTTCATCATGGAAACTACTCAAAAAAAAGCAGCCTCTTTTAAAGGCATCAGATCCGCCGGTTGGGTAATCGTAATCTGTTTTATCATCGCCGTGCTTATTTTTCACTTTGTGTTGGGAAATCCCTCCAACTTTATGAACAACGACCCGAACAACCATCCGTTGCCGGGTAACTTCCTCGGTACCATCTATAAAGGTGGATTCATTGTTCCTGTAATTCAAACGCTTTTGCTGACTGTCATCGCACTGAGTATTGAACGTTATATTGCCATTGGCGCTGCCTTTGGTAAGGGGTCATTGGTGAAATTCGTAGCTAACATCAAAGCAGCCTTGGCTGAAGGTGATATGAAGAAGGCACAACAAATCTGCGATTCACAACGTGGTTCTGTAGCCAATGTGGTAAATGCCACTTTGAAGAAGTATGCCGAGATGGAGAATGACACAGAGCTGTCCAAAGACCAGAAACTGCTTGCCATCCAGAAGGAATTGGAAGAAGCCACTGCGCTGGAACTGCCGATGATGGAGCAGAATCTTCCTATTATTGGTACCATCACGACTTTAGGTACATTGATGGGATTGCTCGGTACAGTTATCGGTATGATCCGTTCATTTGCCGCCCTTGCAGCCGGAGGTTCAGCCGACTCCATGGCTCTGTCGCAAGGTATTTCTGAGGCTTTGATTAATACTGCCTTCGGTATCTTGACCGGTGCATTGGCCGTTATCTCCTACAACTATTATACAAACAAGATTGACAAGTTGACTTACAGCCTCGATGAGGTTGGTTTCTCCATCGTGCAGACTTTTGCAGCTACCCATAAATAGTTGACTGCTGATAGTTGGAGCTGCGCTGTGACGTAGGCTTCTATTATCTATTCAACGAATGAATTCTCAATTTTAATTTTCAATGAAACGATTATGGGCAGAGCGAAAATAAAAAAGAAAAGTACGTTCATCGATATGACGGCGATGAGTGACGTAACTGTACTGCTGCTGACCTTCTTCATGCTGACTTCTACGTTCGTGAAGAAAGAGCCGGTACAAGTAACGACTCCCGCCTCTGTATCCGAGATTAAGATTCCGGAGACAAATGTACTCCAGATATTGGTCGATCCGAGCGGAAAAGTATTTATGAGTCTGGACAAGCAGTCCGACTTGCGCGAAGTGCTGGAAGCTATGGGGCAGGAGTATGGAGTGACTTTCACTCCGGAGGAAACTAAAAAATTCATGCTGGCGTCTACCTTTGGTGTGCCGATGAAGAGTATGAAGAAATACCTCGACTTGCCGCAAGACCAGCAAGATGCTGTATTGAAGAATGAGGGGATACCGACAGACAGTATTGACAATCAGTTCAAGGCCTGGGTACGCAACGCCCGTGCAGTGAACAGTGATTTGCGCATTGCCATCAAGGCAGATGCCAATACTCCTTATTCCGTAATAAAAAATGTGATGAACTCACTTCAGGACCTCAGAGAGAACCGGTACAACCTGATTACTTCTCTGAAGACCACAAGTGAAGAGTGACAAGCTACGAGTTACAAGTAGAACAAGAAAGGAAACATTATGGCTGAAATACAAGAAAGCGGCAACAAGAAAGGTGGAAAAAGCAAGCAGAAGAAAATGACTGTCAGGGTGGACTTTACACCTATGGTGGACATGAACATGTTGCTGATTACCTTCTTTATGCTTTGTACCTCACTGAGCAAACCTCAGACCATGGAGATAAGCATGCCGAGCAATGACAAGACCATCACCGAGGAGCAGCAGACCAAAGTCAAGGCTTCCCAAGCCATCACGCTGTTGCTGGGGGATGACAACAAGTTGTATTATTACGAAGGGGAACCTAACTACAAGGACTATACTTCACTGAAGGAAACTACCTATCAGGCGGATGGTCTGCGGGCAATGCTTCTGCAACGTAATAGAGTTGCTGTGAACGAGGTGAACAGACTGAAGCAGCAGAAACTGGATCTTAAGATATCAGAGGATGACTACCGGAAACAGCTTTCCGAAATAAAAAGTGGAAAGGATACGCCGACAGTCATCATCAAGGCTACCGACAAGTCTTCGTACAAGAATCTGATTGATGCTCTCGATGAAATGCAGATATGTAATATAGGTAAGTATGTGATAACGGATATTGCCGAAGCCGACGAGTTTTTGATGAAGAACTACGAAAGCAAGGGCGAATTGTCCCAGAACATTGCTGAATGATGTGTAACACCCAAAGAAAGGAAAGAATATGGCTAAAGTAGATTTAAGCTCCCAAGCATGGTGTGACCTCGTGTTCAGTGGTAAGAACAAAGCATATGGAGCCTATAAGATGCGTGAGACCTCTCCCAGACGGCACAACATTGCCGTGATACTGGTAATTGTAATTGCATTGATAGGTTTCAGTATCCCTACGCTGATAAAGATGGCTACCCCCAAACAGAAAGAGGTGATGACCGAAGTGACTACCCTTTCGCAGCTGGAAGAACCGGAAGTGAAGCAGGAAGAGATGAAGCGGATAGAGCCCGTGGCCCCACCGCCGCCTGCATTGAAAAGCTCCATTAAGTTTACCGCTCCCGTCATCAAAAAGGATGAGGAAGTGAGGGACGAGGATGAAATAAAAAGCCAGACAGAACTGACGGAAACGAAAGTTGCCATCTCCATTGCCGACGTGAAAGGTAATGACGAGGAACACGGCAAGGACATCGCCGACTTGAAACAAGTGGTGACGCAGGCCGAACCGGAACCTGAAAAGGTTTTCGATATGGTAGAGCAGATGCCCCAGTTCCCCGGTGGTCAGGCCGAGATGATGCAGTTCATCAGCAAGAATATGAAGTATCCGACCATTGCCCAGGAAAACGGTACGCAAGGGCGTGTAACCTGCCAGTTTGTGGTAGGTGCCGACGGCAAGGTGCGTGATGTGAAAGTGCTGAGAGGTGTAGACCCCTATCTGGATAAAGAAGCTGTCCGTGTGATTATGTCCATGCCCAAATGGATTCCCGGCAAGCAGAATGGTAAGGCCGTATCGGTGAAATATACGATACCGGTGATGTTTAGATTACAATAAGTGTGTGTGTTATGAAAACGGTGAAACAACTTCAGCTTTCAGGCTTGCTGGTGCTGCTGACTCTGCTGTCTGCCTGCCAAAGCAAGCCCAAGGACGGACAAACGGATACGTATACCTCCGGTGTGATTGCAATTGCTGCGGACGAAAGTTTCCAGCCTATTGTGCAGGAAGAAATTGACGTGTTCGAAGGACTGTTCCCCTTGGCAGGAATTGTGCCCCGTTATGTGACGGAAGTCGATGCCGTCAACCTCTTGCTCAAGGACAGTCTGCGGTTGGCAATAACCAGTCGCAGACTGACTCCCGAAGAGATGAATTCCTTCAATAGCCGGAAGTTTTTTCCGCAGGAGATAAAGATTGCTACGGACGGGCTGGCATTGATAACCCATCTTGGCAATCCAGATTCATTGATTAGTGTGAAGGACATCCGCCGCATCCTGACGGGTGATGCGAAGCAGTGGAAAGATATCTATCCGGCTTCCCGTCTGGGGGATATCAGTCTTGTGTTTGACAACAAGAACTCCAGTACCGTACGTTTTGCTGTCGATTCCATCTGTAAGGGTGTACCGCTTTCCAGTCAGTTGAAAGCGTTGAAAACCAATAGGGAGGTGATTGACTACGTGGCCCGCACGCCTGATGCCATCGGTATTATCGGCGTGAACTGGCTGAGCGACCGGAATGACAGTACGGGGCTCTCTTTCAGTAAAGAGGTGCGGCTGATGTCCGTCAGTGCTGCTGACAAGGCCATGCCGGACAACAGTTACAAACCCTATCAGGCGTATTTGTATTACGGTGATTATCCGTTGGCACGCAGCATCTATGCCTTGTTGAATGATCCGCGGAGCGCACTTCCGTGGGGATTTGCCTCTTTCCTCGCTTCCGACCGGGGACAGCGGATTATATTGAAGTCGGGATTGGTCCCCGCCACCCAACCGGTGCGCGTGGTGAACGTCAAGGATGAATAACTAAAATGAATGCTAACATGAAACGTAGATTTGTATTTTGTTTGGGAGCGATGCTGTTTGCAGGTACGCTCGCCGCACAAACGCCGGTGCCCGAATGGCAGGCGGGGGTGGATAAAGTAAAAAGTCTGATAAAGACGAATCCGGAGCAGGCTTCCGACGCAGCCGGAGAACTGCTGAAGGGCAAGAACAAGAAAAATGTGGAGCTTGTGACTTCCGTGGCCCGTGCCTATCTGGATGTAGGACAGCTGAAAGAGGCGGAAACCTATCTGGAGATGGCAAGAAAGGCCGACAACAAGGCTCCGGCAGTTTCTGTACTCGAGGGTGACATCGCTTTTGCCCGGAAAGATATCGGAAAGGCATGCCAGCTTTATGAGCAAGCCATCTATTTTGATTCGAATTATAAGGATGCGTATCTGAAATATGCGCAGGCATACAAGTCTGCCAGTCCTTCGCAGGCCATAGAGAAGCTGAACCAGCTGAAGGCCATAGCTCCGGATTGCCTGGAAGCAGACAAGGAGCTGGCGGAAGTGTATTACGCCACCAACCGTTTTGGCAAGGCTGCCGACACCTATGCCAAGTTCATCGATACTCCCGTGGCTACGGAAGATGACATCCTTAAATATGCTTTTGCACTATTCCTGAACCACGACTTCGAGAAATCCTTGGCGGTGGCGCAGAAAGGTTTGCAGAAGAATGCCCGCCATGCCGCATTCAACCGGCTTGTGATGTACAACAATGTCGACCTCAAGCGTTATGACGAGGCAGAGAAGGCTGCCGATGCTTTCTTCAATGCTTCGGATAATGCCGATTATTCATGCTTGGATTACCGCTATCACGGTGCTCTGTTGAGTGCTCTGAAGAAATATGACCAGGCCATTGAGGAATATGGTAAGGCATTGGAGAAGGATGAGAGTCAGGTGGATTTGTGGCGTGAGATTGCCGATGCTTATGAATTGAAAAACGACTATACCCAAGCCATTGCTGCTTATAAAAAGTACTATGACTCGCTGGCACAAGATAAAAAGACGTCCGAAAACTTATTCCAGTTAGGGCGTCTGTACTACGGAGAGGGTACGTCCTCGGACACTCTCTCCGTTCAGTCTGCCGACCGCATGGCGGCATTGCAGGCTGCCGACTCTGTGTTCGCACTTGTTGCCGAACAAGCTCCCGACAGTTATTTGGGAGATATGTGGCGCGCCCGCACACACTCTGCCATGGACCCCGAAACTACAGAGGGATTGGCGAAACCTTATTACGAGAAGGTGGTGGACGTACTGCTTGCCAAAAACGAACCGAGGTACAACTCTGCATTGATAGAGTGTTACAGTTATCTGGGCTACTACTATCTGTTGAAGAGTGACTATGCTACTTCGAAAGAGTACTGGAATAAAATTCTGGCTATCGACCCCACCAATGCCACAGCAAATAAGGCATTGGACGGCATCAAATAGCAATAATTTTAGTTGTTTGTCGTGTCGGGAGGAGTGGAGAGTGATTCTTAGCTCCTCCTTTTTTTTGAACCTTCGTACGTATTTCCTTTTTTCTCAAATCTCTTGTTATTCTAAAAAAAATGCCTATGTTTGCAGTGTACTATTATACTAATACACATAAACAATAAGAGATTTAATTCATCCAAGCGTATGTTACAAGTAGAAAACATTTCATTTAGTTATCGCAAGGGGCGGAAAGAAGTCCTGAGTGATTTTTCACTTTCGCTGGAAGCCGGCCGGGTTTACGGTCTGTTGGGTAAGAACGGAGCCGGCAAGTCTACGTTGCTCTATCTGATGAGCGGTTTGTTGGCTCCCAAACGTGGGAGAGTGATGTATCATGATACCGACATGCGCCGCCGGTTGCCCGTCACGTTGCAGGACATGTTTCTGGTACCCGAGGAGTTCGAGCTGCCTCCTATTTCCTTGGTCAGCTATATTGAACTGAACAGTAAGTTCTATCCCCGTTTCAGCAAGGAAGACATGGTGAAGTACCTACATTTCTTCGAGATGGATATGGATGCTGATTTGGGAGCCTTGTCCATGGGGCAGAAAAAGAAAATCTTCATGAGTTTTGCGCTGGCCACCAATACTTCCCTGCTGCTGATGGATGAGCCTACCAATGGACTGGATATTCCGGGAAAGAGCCAGTTCCGCAAATTTCTGGCTTCGGGTATGTCGGACGACAAGACGATTGTCATTTCCACCCATCAGGTGCGTGACATTGACAAAGTACTGGACCATGTGCTGATTATGGACAACAGCCGCGTATTGCTGGACGAATCCACTGCCAGCATTTGCAGTAAGCTGTTCTTCTTGGAGAGTGACGACCGGGAGTTGGCTGCGACTGCCTTGTACACGCTTCCCTCCGTACAAGGCAATTTCTTGATGCTGCCCAATACGGAAGGTGAGGAATCGGAGATTAATCTTGAACTGCTGTTTGGCGCCGTACTTGCAGAGCCTGGGAAGATAGCGGAAATGTTTCACACTAAAACAAATGAATAATGATACGCGATACCTTTTTTAGTTTGCATCGCTTTGTGAACGTATGCCGCAAAGAGATGGTGGAGAATTGGAAGACCTATATACTCCGCTCGGTGATGGTCTACGGAATGTTGGCCATAGTCTTTGTCTGGAATGGATACTATCAGTATCACAATCTGGAAGCGGGAGCTGTGGGCATGGACCCTATCTGGGAGTTTGAGTCCAGATTCTTTCTTTGGGGACTTGTCATTTGGGGATGCATTAGCGCCTCGTTTGCCATGGAAAGGATGAAAAGCAAGACGAGTCGTACCGTTGTGCTCATGACACCTGCCACCATGTTCGAGAAATTCTTTGCCCGCTGGCTGGTGGCTACCTGCGGCTTTATCTTGGTCTTTCTGATAGCTTTCAAGCTGGCGGACTTGACAAGAGTCATCTTCTATCTTCTGGCCTACCCGGAGCTGCATGTCGTTCACTCCTTTCCGTTGTGGGAATTCTGCTGTAACACGAACCGTTTCTATGAGACGATAGGAAGCGGACCGGCTGTGGTGGGGATATTCCTGAGCTGCTACTTTTTCCTACAGTCTTTCTTCCTGCTGGGCAGTACGGTCTGGCCCAAAAATGCACTTATCAAGACTTTTGCGGCCGGTGTCTGCATCTTCGTTTCATATATCCTGATAGCTGTATTGTACCTGAAGGCCATTCTGCCTAATAACTTCTTCATGACTGAGCCCTATATTGACAGGGAGGCATCGGGCGGCTGGCTGATTTTTATAACTTCGTTTTTCGCCCTTTTCAACTGGGTGCTTGCCTATTTCCGTTTCAAGGAGTCCGAAATCATTAATCGTTGGTAACTATGAACTTTAAGGAAAGTAAAGCCATCTACCTGCAAATAGCAGACCGCATTTGCGACGAGGTACTTCTCGGGCAATATCAGGAGGAAGAACGTATTCCTTCGGTACGGGAATATGCGGCTGTGGTAGAGGTCAACGCCAATACGGTGATGCGTTCGTACGACTACTTGCAGACGCAAGGAGTGATTTACAACAAGCGGGGTATCGGCTATTTTGTGTCGGTAGGTGCACGTAAGCTGATTCTTTCGTTGAGGAAAGAGTATTTTCTGAAGGAGGAAGTGGATTATTTCTTCAAGCAGATTTTCACGCTGGGCATCTCTGCCGAGGAGTTGTCCGGGATGTATCAGGAGTTTATCAAGAAACAAAAATAAAAGAAGACAGTTATGAAACGAACGACTTATATAATGATAGGAATGCTGGTTACCGGTGTGGCAATGGTATGCGGACTCATGTTCTATGTGGTGGACCGCAATGTCACTCAGAAAGATAATTTTATGGAAATCGGCGGAGAACGGAAAACGGTGCAGCTGCCCTCGTGCAGGGTGTTGAAGCTGACACAGCCTCCGGTGGTGTGGAAACAGAAAAAAGAAGGTATTGTGGAGGCAGAGCGTATGTTCTCGTTCGGGGAAGTGCCGTTGGAGGTAACTGCCGGAGACTCTTTGCAGCAGGGCAGTTTCTCCTATGCAGGGGATATGGAGGCTTTTATGTCGATGACTTCCGTTGGCGATACCCTGCTCGTCACCTTTGACTTTCCGGAGGATAAGCTGGAACAGCATCTTCAGAATGACATTTGGATAAGGGTTCGTTCAGAAGGGATGGAATTGCGGTTGCCTGCGGAGGTACAAGCGGTTGTGGTAGATGTGGAAGATATGGAAGCCAATTTCTACGGACTCCGTTGCGATACGCTCTCTTTCCGCACGCGATACCTTGCCCGGCTGGAAGATTGCCATGTCACTGCGCTTGCGGCGCAGGCGCAGAGCTTGCATCTCAACAGCGGCACAGTGCGCAACCTTTATCTGAATCTGGACGAGATAGCCGACTGGGATGTCAATACCGGTTCCTTCCATATCGATACGGAGCATCTGTCCGGCAGTCGCTATCATCGTTGTCTTTTGCAGAAGAATGAATGCCGCCGGGTGTTCTGGACACCGTTAAAGGATGATGCCTCTTTGAGTGTGGAGTTAAAACAAGCAGTTAAAATAGAAGTAGGTGAGTAGCCATAATACGAAATGACTTATCTTTGCACATGAATCAAAAAGTGTAGAGTATATGGCCTTGCAATTGGCATTCGTATTGGTAGCTATCATTATAGGCGCCCGCTTGGGCGGCATTGGACTGGGTGTAATGGGAGGGATAGGTCTGGCAATTCTGACGTTTGGTTTCGGATTGCAGCCTACATCACCTCCCATTGACGTTATGTTGATGATAGCCGCCGTCATTTCTGCCGCATCCTGCATGCAGGCGGCTGGCGGACTGGATTATATGGTAAAGCTGGCAGAACGGTTGTTGCGGAAGAATCCTTCGCAGGTCACCATCTTGAGCCCTATTGTGACCTATTTGTTTACTTTTGTTGCCGGCACGAGACATGTGGCATATTCGGTGCTTCCCGTGATTGCCGAGGTTGCCACGGAGACCAAGATTCGTCCCGAGAGGCCACTGGGCATTGCGGTGATTGCTTCGCAGCAGGCTATTACGGCAAGTCCCATTTCGGCTGCCACCGTCGCACTGCTTGGGTTGCTGGCGGGATTTGATGTCACCTTGTTCGATATTCTGAAAATAACGATTCCTGCTACCATTATCGGGGTACTTGTGGGCGCCTTGTTCTCCATGAAGGTGGGCAAGGAGCTGGCAGACGACCCGGAGTACAGAAAGAGGTTGACCGAAGGCTATCTTGATGTCAAGAAGGTGGAGATAAAGGATATACACAATAAACGGCATGCCGTCTTGTCCGTGCTTATCTTTATCCTTGCCACTGTTTTTATCGTGTTCTTTGGTTCGTTCGACAGTTTGCGTCCTGCCTTCGTGATAGACGGCGAGACGGTGAGACTCGGCATGTCCGCCATTATCGAAATCGTGATGCTCTCTGCCGCCGCCCTCATCTTGCTGCTGACTCGCACCGACGGCATGAAGGCAACGCAAGGTTCCGTCTTCCCGGCAGGCATGCAGGCGGTGATTGCCATATTCGGCATTGCCTGGATGGGAGATACTTTTCTTCAGGGAAACATGCTTCAGTTGACCCAGTCCATCGAGGGAGTGGTGAGGCAAATGCCGTGGCTGTTCGGGATAGCCTTGTTTGCCATGTCGATTCTGCTTTATAGCCAGGCCGCCACTGTGCGCGCACTGATGCCTTTGGGCATCGCTTTGGGCATTTCGCCTATGATACTGGTTGCTCTGTTCCCGGCCGTAAACGGTTACTTCTTTATTCCCAACTATCCCACCGTAGTAGCGGCCATTAATTTCGACCGTACCGGAACTACCCGTATCGGCAAGTATGTGCTGAATCACTCGTTCATGCTTCCCGGACTTGTTTCGACTGGCGTTGCCATCGGGCTGGGGTTGCTTTTCATCAGGATATTCTAAGGGAAACCGCTGCTTTCAATCCGTTGTATATAGGGCTTTGTTTACTTGTGTATAGGGGAGTGTTCCCTTTTACTCATTGCCTTATCAGCGCCTAATGGTCGTGCGGCGATCTGCTGACGGCTGTTAAGCGGGTTGTTGATGGCCGTTAGGCGATTGCATCATGGCCGTTGCATACTGTTGATTCCTTATGTCCGACGTAATAAATACCTTCATTCTCTGAATAAAGCACAGAGGAAAACAGTATTGAAGTCTTGGCTTTGTGTGGCTGTACGCATTTGTTCTGATTGCATTTGAAGGGGGAGGAGATGGAATTAATACCGTGTTTGCAGGATATTGATTTCGTGCAGGTACGATATAAATAAGATGTGATACAAGAAATTAATAACTTGTGTTACTTCATGTTAGCTTCTTGTGTGTCAGTATTTCTGTTTGTGAAACGGTGTGGAAGCAAATTTTGCTTCCACACTTTTGAGTTGCTTCCACCGCATCTGTAATGCCGATGAATAAAGGGATGTGGAGAGGAGGTGGAAGTGTGGAAGCAATTTGCACAAACATTATTTGCGCAAACATTTTTTTCGGGTCAATGTAAAAACCTGAGGGGTAAATTTATAAATTATTATCTTTGTCTCCAAATT
>NZ_QTMD01000058.1:0-11248 GCF_003602995.1 Bacteroides sp. AF25-38AC
TTAGCACAAGGGGGCAGAATCGCTTGGTTTTAGGGGGCAGCTTACACTGGATTTTCCAAATTAGGTAGCAAAAGTAGGAGAAGTGTTTGACCCCGGATAGAACAAACGGGACATTTATACGGGATTGGTGAACAAATCGGAATAAGGATTTGATACTTTCAGCAAAGACATGGGCGTATATCCGCAGAACTTCTTGAACTCCCGGATAAAGTGCGACTGGTCGGCATAACCGCTGGCGTATGCTATTTGTGCCTGATTGATTTCTTTGCCCGCTTGATGCTGCATCTGCGCCAAAGCCTTTTGGAAGCGAACGATACGGGTATATTCTTTAGGATTGATGCCTACAAATGAATGAAACAACCGCTCAAACTGCTTTTTGCTCAGGCAGGCAATGGAAGATAACTCGTTTACAGAGATTTGCGGAGTGATATATATTCGCTGTATGGCGGCATCTATTCTTTTAATTCTGTATGTGGTATCAGCTAAATTATCGGCGATTTGTGACAACAGCCATTTTTCTATATAGCTTATGCAAATAGAATTATTCTCACAGTCGAATATTCGTGTAGCCAGTTCATTCAAACTTTTGTTTTCAAGGCTGTAACCGGGCACTTCTTGATTATAAAAGTGTGAAGTCGGTATGTTC
This sequence comes from Bacteroides sp. AF25-38AC, assembly GCF_003602995.1. Classification (NCBI taxonomy): domain Bacteria; kingdom Pseudomonadati; phylum Bacteroidota; class Bacteroidia; order Bacteroidales; family Bacteroidaceae; genus Bacteroides; species Bacteroides sp. AF25-38AC. The sequence continues at coordinate 647 of NZ_QTMD01000058.1, forward strand.
AGAAATATACTCATAGCGTGAGGGTGGAATACAATCACTATCATTTCTGTATTGCCGTCAGCATACAAATGGGATGAAAAATTAACTTGTCCGCTGACAGTCAGTTTGTCTTGTGTAACATTCAATTCAGGGATATATAACGGTGCTTGCTTATGGAAAATGATTTGAGGGCAACCGATAGGATAAGTAAAGGCATCTAGCGGTCGATTGCTCTTGAATACCCAATAATACCTGACGTAAGGTTGCAGTAACTTACAAGGTTTGTAAAACTTGAACTCATCTTGAATCATTTTACAAATCTTTATCACTAATTGAGTCTAATATATTTTTCATGCGCTTGCTCACATTTTCCAATATATCAGTGTATTTATTGTAATTTCCATGTATATTATTGACTTGTCGACATATCTTTTTCTTGTTTTTTATCCAGACCTTATTTAATAGGTCTATATATATTTGATACTCGTTTTCCGGATGTAAATATTGAACTTCTTCCATTAGATAGGAACATCTATTACTATTTATAGGATGGTTATTAGGAGTCGGAATCAAATTTGCCTCTTCTAACCAAGAATAAATAAGAAAAAAGAAAATAGGTGCAAAAAGTAATAACATCTGATTTTTATCTGTTAGGTAAATATGATACAATACGTGTACTGCAAAAATATCAGCCACAATTTCTTCATCATTTTTCATTTTATTTCTAATATTAGGAGAAGGTTTTTTGCTGAAAGGCCATACGAGTTCTTCTATACTATCAATATAAGCATGTCCCATTTCATGAAGAATTATAAATATTTCAATTCCTGATAACAGAGACTCGTCTTCAGGGATTAGATTAAAAAAGCTAAATGCTTTTGCATGATTATTAGTAAGTAGTCCAATTGTCGTTCTTCTAAATTGTCGATGCATTCTCCATCTAATTATATTCCATAAATTGGAATTAGTTTGTTGCTCTATTATAAAAGGCTGCAAACATCTGCAAAAGACATGCGCAAAATAACAAGTTCCCGATGTAATAGAAATTCGTTTATCCATACCAAACCATGATGCATAGTCTGCATTTACAATACTCCATCCTGAAACATCATTAATTCCATCTATTGGAATGATAATTTTCAAGCTATCCAATGTTTTGCAAATAATGTTATATTCTTCATCTAATATTGTTTGATAATGAGGTAAAGGTAATATCTTTTTAAAATAGTAATATAAACAAATTTCGGTGTTAAGTTTTATTATCCAGCGAAAGAATGAATTGTTAGGAAAATGCTTTACTAAAAACAATATAACTCTATTGTGACGATAAAATAGAAACTTAAAATCCTTAATGATATTTTTTTTCAAACTTGGTTGTTGAGTTATTGCTGTAGATATTCTATTAGTAATAATATGTAATTTATTCATAAGGCTTTTCTCTTTAATTATGATATATTTGGATACAAATTTAAGATAATAATATCAAGACTAGAATATTTTGAGTATTTTTAGTGCAAGGTGCAAGTATATATCTATATATAGCTTGCACCTTGCACTAACCGCAGAATATTTATTTTCAATGATTTGCATTTATCAAAAGAAAGCCGTATCTTTGAACCGTAGTTTTAGGCAGACAACGAACAGCCAAAAGGTGACAGAAAAGCGTTATTCTTGTAACCTAAGTTGTACCCCCTAAGGCTTTGACATGATGATAAGAAATTGAATTTCAAGGATATTGGGGAGTCGGTTCATAACCCTGTCTCTCCGCTGAACTAACTGGATAATGAATAGGTAAGTCTCATAAATTCAACGATTTGTGGGACTTTTTTTATTCCATTATCTCTGCCCTATCGGATATTATTTAGCCCTTTATAGAATAAGAATTTATACTTTAGTTTTGACTGAACTTCAGTATATATGTGCAATTTTAGAACAAATAATCTAAAAATGATTTTTTTTTGTAACTTAGCATAATATTTAAAACAAATATGGTAAAAGCTACAAAAGATAATAGGCCTTTTTCAAGTGGTGTGTTTGATTTAGAGGAGTTCAATATTTATACAAAGGTAATTGATTTGCCTCTTGACGGGATTCCGACATATCTAGAAGAAGGGATAAATGGAGTTTGTACCGGAGGCTCTGCTCTTTTTAATGTGTTTTCTAATAAACGCAGGGTTGTGAAGAATGATTTGATAACTATTTTTCCTTATCAGTTGGCAAGTATAACCGAAATCAGTACAGACTTTGCCGTTATTTTCTTTAAAGTACCAAAGAAATTGTTTATGGATACCATTAATGGGCTGGGTAGGCTTACACTTGACTATTTTTTCTATATGAGGAAATATTATAGCTCTCCGCTCAGTGAAGAAGAGTATAAGCGCTTTGTTCATTTCTGTCATATATTGTCATGCCGTGTAGATTTATCTTGTGCCTTTCTTAGGAGGGAATCGGTGATGTATTTATTGAGGGTTTATTATTGGGACTTGTATGTGGGCTATAAGAGTAACCCCAAGGCTATGGCTTCCGTGAAGTTTGTACGTAAAGAGAAGCAGGTTTTTGAATTCTTTTATTTGGTTATAGAGTATCATACTATAAGTCGTGATGTGGCATTTTATGCAGATAAGATGTGTATCTCACCTAAATATCTGACAATGTTAATAACAGATAATACTGGTCGTTCGGCTAAAGAGTGGATTGTGGAATATACCATACTTGAGATAAAAGTCTTATTGAAAGACTCCAATCTTGAAATAAAGGAAGTGGTTTCACGAACTAATTTTCAATCGAATTCTACGATGACACGTTTTTTTCGTAAGCATACAGGCACTACTCCGTCAGAATACCGTGAGAGAATGTTTGTCTGATATTTGGATAATTTGTACTTATACCAAAAGGCAAGAAAGATATGAAAGAATATCTTAAAATAATAGATGAAATAATCGCTCTTGTGGGGTTACATTTAATTCCCAAATTTGTTAATCTATATCAAGGCCAGGTTGACATAAGATGTGAGGAAAATGATACTGGAGTCTTAATTAATATTATTGTGTCTTTACCAGATAAAAATGAACTGCAGGCTTTGCACAATCAAGTTGGTATGGACTCACTACAAGCCAAACAGATCTTAGAAGGAATATTAAAATTGGAGAAAATGGATTCATGCAAACCATTGGAAAACAGACAACTGGAATTGAAACGAATTTGGCTTAACAAGCTTGTTTCAGTGTTGGAAGAGCATATGGAAAATACAGAGTTTAATGTTGCTATGCTCTGTCAACTGTTGGGAATGAATCGAAAACTGTTGTATCGAAAGATTAAACAGTTGACGGGGGTTACTCCAGTAAGCCTTATTCGGCGTGTTAGGATGATAAGAGCCGCTACACTTTTATTACAAGGCAGATTCACTGTATCGGAAGTAATGTATATGGTAGGCTATTCCAATCCTTCTTATTTTTCCAGGTGTTTCATGGCAGAATATAATATTTCTCCAAGTCAATATGCAATAATTCAAAAAAAAACAGGTGGAGCGTCCGAATAAGGGGGCACTCCACACATGATTCATTGTCTTTTGTTCTGTTATTTTTTATACCAATCCTTACAGTCATTTCCCATTGATTTTGCCCATGTAGCAAAACCGGGATATTGGCTGTCAATTCTGTTCCTTTCTGTTACCGGGGTAAACCCTAGCATCGGTATATCGATAGCAAATGGATATGCTCCTTTACGGTCGATATAGTAAGCATCATCATTGCTGCCAATCAATGACTGATTGGCATAAGCTGTAGCTTTGTGTTTGGGCAGATGAACCTCTGTGCGATTCTGTTCTCCTTGTGAATATTTTACGATGATGTATGGATTATAGGACAATAGCTGATTCTTTAGGAAAGAACCGTTGAATTCTCTGGTGACTACATATTTATTGCCTATATTCTGTTTGGCATTGGACATTACGATAATGGACGAAGTCTCTTTTTCCAATATTGCACCTTCCGGCAAAGTGATTTTATCGCCAATTTGTGCTGCATCTATCTGATAGGCAAATGCGTTAACATATGTAGCGCCATCATGTACCGGAGTGAATTCGTCAACGATCTTCGTTACTATATTCTTTTTGTCGAAATAGACTTTGCGTTCGTATTCTACAATTACGTCATTCATGTCATAATCGCCACCGGAAGGCCAAATATCTTCGAATGCCAGTGTGCCGGTAACATTTTCATCTTCATCGGGTTTGGGTTCTTCTTTATCACCTTCATCGGGAATAGACGGCCTTTCAGGATCGTCAATAGAACTTCCCGGAGTAGCATCTACATAAAATAAAAGGTCACAGTAGCTTTGATTTACACCATCTTCTGCTCCAAGAATCGTCTTGCCGCTTTTTTGGTCTTTAACAGAGACAAAGGCCGACATGTTGTTTTGGGGATTGGAAGTGCGAAGATTTGAATTGTATGGATTATATAAATCAGGCAATTTAAGATAATCTTCTAAATTATTTCCATAACCGTTCTTAAAACCGTCGGCATAAAGAAACCAGCCTACTGTATATCCTGCTGGGAATGTATCATGGGCTTGGCCGTCTTCATCGAAGTAAAGCAGACGAACTTTATTCCCGGATTCTAAAATCAATATTTGGCCGCCATACCAGTCAAAAGACACATTGGGGAATATAATGTATTTCCTCACTTGGTCTACATCGACGGACGTTCCGGTTTTATAAAAATAATATCCGAAAGTATTGTTATAACTTGCACTTCGATTGAGAAAAATGAGATTCAATGCGGTGTTGTCCTCCTTTATCGAAATATTGATAGTTTTTCCATTACCAAGTAATTTTGAATTGTCTTGTCCTCCTTTATTGAAGAATGTTTTCATCCGGTCTGTCAAATCCAAAATACTTTCATTACCAATATTTTTTTCCTTTGTCATATATTGGCTGTTCAGCTGACCTCCTTCTCCCCAATAGCACAGTGAGTATAGATTTTGGGATTTGTTTACTAAATAAGGTACATCAGACGAAGCGCGAGTGACAGACTTTGTTTTAGGATTTGATTTTGCCGACATGTCAAAAATGACAGCATTGTCTTTAATTTCAAGTTCTATGCATCCCGGCAATCCCCATGTCGCAGTATATAAATAAACTTTATTAAGATAGGTAGGAAGCTGCATTTTTCCCTCATACTTACCGCTGTTGTCGGTATAGGTTTTGAACAAGGCTTCTATACCCTCTTTCTTTATCGGCGTACCTTCCACTGTTTCCATCGGATTTTCACCGTAAATTTCTATCAAAGGAGTAAACCCGTAAATGTCATAGTTGACAGAAAGCCGGACATCACTGCGCATCTCAAAGCCGAAATATTTATCCGGGTCAGGAAGAGGTTCTTTTTCACGATTCGGGTCGTATACGTCTTTCTCCATACAACCTGTCATAAGGCCTGAAAGTGCAAGCACTAAAATGAAAGCTCCAATGCTAATTAAGCGGTTTTGTTTCATAAGATATAAAAATGTTATGTTAATTTTATTTGTATGTATTTTTGATTAGTTACTTGCTCTTTAAATACCCGATACATTTTATTATGCAAATTTAGTCTGTATTGCTCAAACTCATTGATACAAAATTGACAAAAGAATGATAGAAAAAGGACAGTTGATTTTTTTTGTATATCCATGTGATAGTTTGTCGGGAGTGTCTTTTTGTTCTTCCTTTATTGGATTTTACCCTCTTTTCAGTATATTTGCGCTCGGCGTTTTAAGAATATTATCTTTGAGCCGATTCCAATACTAAACTAGATAGAATTAATGGAGAAAATAAATGCAGTAATTACGGGAGTGGGAGGGTATGTTCCTGACTATATTCTGACCAATGAAGAAATATCCAAAATGGTAGATACGACAGATGAGTGGATAATGGGGCGTATCGGTATAAAGGAAAGACGTATCTTGCACGAAGAAGGATTGGGGACTTCGTTTATGGCCCGTAAAGCTGTAAAACAATTAATGCAACGTACAAAATCTAATCCTGATGATATTGATTTGGTGATTGTGGCCACTACAACGGCCGATTATCATTTTCCTTCAACAGCATCCATATTATGTGAGAGAGTAAAGCTTAAGAATGCTTTTGCTTTTGATATGCAGGCTGTTTGTAGTGGCTTTTTGTATGCATTGGAAACTGGAGCCAATTTTATCCGTTCGGGAAAATACAAGAAGGTCATTGTAGTAGGGGCTGATAAAATGTCGTCGGTGATTGATTATACCGATCGTGCCACTTGTCCGATTTTTGGTGACGGTGCTGCCGCTTTCATGCTGGAACCCACCCGGGAGGATATGGGAGTAATGGATGCCGTATTGAGAACAGACGGGAAAGGTCTGCCCTTTTTACATATCAAAGCGGGAGGCTCCGTATGTGCTCCATCTTACTATACACTGGACAATCGGATGCATTATATTTATCAGGAAGGACGTACAGTCTTTAAATATGCTGTGGCCAATATGGCAGATGCTTGTGAGGCGGTCATGGAGAGGAATCACTTGGCGAAGGAGGACATTGACTGGGTGATTCCCCATCAGGCAAACATGCGTATAATTACTGCAGTTTCGCAACGTTTGGGAGTATCTCCCGAAAAGGTAATGGTCAATATAGAACGGTATGGAAATACAAGTGCCGGCACGCTTCCATTGTGTGTATGGGATTTCGAGGATAAGCTGAAAAAGGGGGATAAACTGATTTTTACAGCATTCGGAGCAGGATTTGCTTGGGGGGCTATTTACGTGAAGTGGGGATACGACGGAAAAGGTTGAGGCTCTCTGATAAGATTTAGGTTGTTTGTTTCTTTTCTGATACAACTTTTAGTATCTTTGCGAAACAGCAGTTTTTTATTGTGACAAAAAATTGCATGTGTTTTGTTAACCATATAGAAAACTAAAAACAACCAGCGTATTATGAACCAGGAATTATCCATGAGCCCCAATTTATTGGTGGCTGCCCTTCAAAAACCGGCTTCCGAATTTACGAAAGCAGACATTGTTTCCTATATAAAGGAGAATGACATTCGTATGGTGAACTTCATGTATCCTGCGGCAGACGGGCGACTGAAGACACTGAACTTTGTCATCAATAATGAAGCATACCTTGATGCCATACTTACATGTGGTGAACGCGTAGATGGTTCCAGCTTGTTTCCGTTTATAGAGGCCGGTAGCAGTGATTTGTATGTAGTGCCGCGTTTCCGGACCGCTTTTATAGACCCTTTTTCTGAATTGCCCACACTGTCAATGCTCTGTTCTTATTTCAATAAGGATGGTGAACCGCTGGAAAGTTCTCCGGAATATACCCTGCGTAAGGCATGTCAGGCATTCACTACGGTTACGGGGATGGAATTTCAGGCTATGGGAGAATTGGAATATTATGTCATTTCTGAAAATGACGGATTGTTCCCGGCTACCGACCAGCGTGGTTATCACGAATCGGCCCCTTATGCCAAGTTCAATGATTTCCGTACGGAATGTATGTCATATATTGCGCAGGCAGGCGGACAGATAAAGTATGGGCATTCTGAAGTCGGTAATTTTACGCTGGACGATAAGATTTATGAGCAGAATGAAATAGAGTTCCTGCCGGTGCGTGCCGAGGAGGCTGCTGACCAACTGGTGATAGCAAAATGGGTTATTCGTAATCTGGCTAGCCAGTATGGATATAACATTACTTTTGCACCGAAAATCACGGCAGGAAAAGCCGGTTCCGGATTACATATACATATGCGTATCATGAAGGACGGGCAGAACCAGATGCTGAAAGATGGGGCACTTTCTGAAACAGCCCGTAAGGCCATTGCGGGCATGATGAAGCTGGCTTCTTCCATTACGGCTTTCGGTAATACAAATCCTACTTCCTATTTTCGTCTGGTTCCTCATCAGGAAGCACCGACCAACATTTGCTGGGGCGACCGCAACCGTTCGGTATTGGTACGCGTTCCGTTGGGCTGGTCGGCAAAAACGGATATGTGCATGTTGGCAAATCCGTTGGAGACCCCAAGTCATTATGATACTACACAGAAACAGACGGTGGAAATGCGTTCGCCTGACGGTTCGGCCGATTTGTATCAATTGATTGCCGGACTTGCTGTAGCTTGCCGTTATGGATTTGAGATAGACGATGCTTTAGGAATTGCAGAAAAAACATATGTCAATGTAAATATCCACAAGAAAGAAAATGAAGATAAGTTGAAACAACTGGAACAGCTTCCTGATAGTTGTGCCGCTTCTGCCGATTGTTTGGAAAGACAGCGTGCTGTCTTTGAGCAATATCATGTGTTCAGTCCTGCAATGGTTGATGGGGTTATTTCCAAACTGCGTTCTTACGAGGATAGAACCTTGCGTGCAGAGATACAAGACAGTCCGGAGGAGATGCTGAAACTGGTCGAGAAGTATTTCCACTGCGGATAGGAGAAGAAATGAGGGCATAACTCACCGCAGGTTACACAGATTGCTATAGAATTTCTGATAATCAAGAACTTTTATCTGTGTTAATCTGCGGTGATTGTGTATTTTGACACCTCTCCATTATTTCTTTGGCTTTGAATACTGGTTCTGCTTTTTGTATTTCCGATTCGAAGCCGAACCAATAACCATTTTGGGTATTGTCGTCAATGGGTAGAAAACATAAGCGGAGGCTTTCTTTGTAGTTTCCATAGATGACTTCCCAATATTCCGGTGGCATCTGGCGCTTGGTCTTGACTTTCTCTGCTGGTTTTTTCTTTAATGACATGCCTGCCTCTATCCAGGCAATGGTGACCATGATTTTATAGGCCGGATAATGCATACTGCAGAATTCATAGAGTACGAGGCCTCGCTTTTCCAGGCTCATGGGCTGGTCTATAAGATTTTTATCGATTAAAAATTCCAGAAAGCGACGTAGGAAGTCGTTGTCATCCAGAATCAGCTTGCGGGTGATGGCTTGCCAAGCAGTTGTGTTATAGAATCCATCCAGAAGACGTGACAGTTGCCGGGCTGTTTGAAGCTCGTTGACACTGATTTCATTTGTTTGAAGCACTTCATAAGGGGGGAGAGGAGAATATCGGATGCCTAGTTCTTCCGCTCTTCTTCTCATTTCTGTGCCGGGAAGTAACTTCAGGGATTCAAGCTGTATCTCGCCGGCATTGTATCCGGCAAGTGTACGCACATCTTCAAATATTTCGGATAGGCGGTATAGAGGCAAGCCGGCAATGAGGTCGGCGTGTGTTTCCATATTGGGTAGGGAACATAGGAAACGAAGACCTTGCAGTGAGTCCTCCAGGCTTCCCATCCGACGGCTTTTCTGGAGGACCGGTTCGCGCAGGCTTTGAATACCGGCCTCGAGATGGAGCAATCCTTTAGGTAGCTTTTTCAATTCATTTTTCAGCTCTTCGGATAATAGTGCAGGGTGTATTTCTAAGTGAAAGCATATGTCCGGGTTGAATTCCAGGAAAAGTTGCAGTAATTCTTTAGCACGGCGCGGATTATAATTAAAGGTCCGGTCGAGGACGCGTACGTTTTTTATTCCATGACTGTGGATAATTTGAAGGCGTTCACGGATACTTTCAATGGACAGTGTGCGCACCGGTTTTTCTTCACCGCTGACGCAGAATGCGCATGTGTTGAAACAGCCTCGGGTAGTCTCCAGTTGTACGAATGGTTTGCTCCAATTGAAGAAACTGCTGTTTTCCGGTGGTACGAGCCGGGAAAAGTTAAGTACACGGGCTATGCCGTTGTCTATATATTGCTTTTGAGGATTCATATAGCAGAGTCCCGGAATACTGTTCCATTTTTCCGGCTGGTTCCAGCAAGACAGCCATTGGGGGAATGCTTCTTCTCCCTCTCCCCTGAATACGCAGTCGATGAAAGGGTTTTTATGCAGAAAGTCTTCATTGTTTCCTAAGAATTCAGGTCCGCCCAAGATGAAGCAGCTATTGGGAAGCAATGCTTTTAATCTCGCTGTTATGTGCAACAGTTGTTCGTGGTTGAACAACCATGTTGTTGCGGCAATGATGTCGGGTTGGTGCCGGTATATTTCGTCGACAATCATTCCTACGTTTTCATTGATGGTGGCAGATACGATTTCCCATTTTACGGAATTGTTTTTTGCTATTTGTGCGTGCAGTGCAGGGAGTGCCAACGAAGAGTGTGCATACGAGCTATTGAGGTCTATCCAGAGAATTTTCATATTTGATTGAATTTCATCTTTGCAAAGATAACTGATTTTGCTTTTCGTATAAACAAAAAGGGTTATATTTGCATGTCGGAAATCGAAAATAGTAGAGTTATTGGTATAGAATGTTTTTTGAAAGATGAAATATTCTTTTTGTATTCTTATTTCTATAAGGTGATAACGGGTTGTCTTATCACTGGCTTGATAAAGTAAGGAAGGAAGTACTATTAAGTGTGATTGATACAGAATGCAAAATATCGGAATAAGTTTCCAGCTATTTTGAACATTTTGAGAAAGTAAACTCTTTTGTACAAGGACTGGTTTAGGTAATTGATTCCTTCCTATGATGTAGGGATACTCTGTGAGGAGTATCCCTACAATTTTTTACGGGTCAATGTAAAAACCTGAGGGGTAAATTTATAAATTATTATCTTTGTCTC
>NZ_QTMD01000059.1:0-9991 GCF_003602995.1 Bacteroides sp. AF25-38AC
AATTTGGAGACAAAGATAATAATTTATAAATTTACCCCTCAGGTTTTTACATTGACCCCGTTTCTCTATAGCGAACAAAGTGTTTCCCTTAATAGAACAAGTTGTTTCATTATGGCGAACACTTTGTTTCCCTTAACAAAACATTTCGTTTCATCATATGAAAACAAACTGTTTTTCCTTATTGGAACAAACTGTTTCTCTATACTTGAACAAAGTGTTCATCGCTGTGAACTAACAAACTAACTATAATACTATAGTAGATGATATGCGCGTGGCACTTACTAATATGTGCTTGCAGATGAAATAAAAGAATCTATATAAATAGCCTCCTCTTTATTGTTCAGAACAGCTTGGGGCGTTTGTTATTGAACCGATAGCCGATACCCAACATCAGATAATTGGGCTCATGAAATTCCCGGAGGTTATATCCTATATGGAGATACGAATTGCGTGTTACGTCTATTTTCAGGGCAAGAATCTGATAGAAAGACTTCATGTCACCGCCGCCGTGCAGAACATTGGCTCCCAGACCGATACCTACCGTGAAGTAAGGCATGACAAATTCTCCGCGGGCGGATAAGCCCAATGCCATCTGTTTCTTGGCGGGCGGAGTATAGAAGCCGTTCTCTTCCTCGTACGATTCTTTCATGTTCGCACTGTGGTCGTATACGCCGTCCAACGCCACACCGGCGCGGAATTTATAGCCGAAGTTGTACATGGGTGCAAAGCTGAAACCGAACACGTTGTAAGTGCCGGGTGCGGGTACCTGGCCACTACTGCCCTCATGGGCCACTGCTTTCTTTCGCCAGGAGCCGAACAAAGTCAAGTCGTAGCTGACGTGGCGGGGGAATGGAGGAACAATAGGGCGTTGCCATGATTGGGCGAGTTCATCCGCTCTGCGGTTAAAGTTATATACCAGTCCCACTTTGCAGTCCACCGTGTTCAGACCGGAGTTGGGATATTGGGTGTTTCCGTTGGAAAAGTGGCTTCCGGTAGCTCCTATCATCAAGTCGAACTTGGGGGAGAGTGCCCACTTTAAGTAGAGGTTCACATTGAGATAGGCATTCACTTTCGAGCCGATAATCTGGTTCTCCGGGTTGTCATATTCATCGTAGGGTTTCCAGCCGAACGATGCGCCGAAGTTCCATTCATAGTTCAAGGATATGCGGGGGCTGAATTGGGCGATGCGTCCCCCTTGAAACAGATAGACCGCCAGCGGGTTGCCCAGCTCTTCCGGATTGCCGAAGTTGAAATAGCCGACTCCAATCCCTTGATAGGCTCCTATATAAGCCTGGTCGGCAACGGTGTGGGGACGGAGCTGGAAGGAGTATTTCAGATGGCCGGCATAGGCATTTTTCATGGCCTTGTATTGGTGGTTGGAGTACTCCAGAAAAGGGTTGGTCTGAAAAATATAGCCAGCACGCCCTTCTACGCCTAATCTGTGGATGAAGCGCTGTGAGAAAGGGAGTGTATCCCGTTTGTATTCCGAATGACTATCGGATGTCCATTGTTGGGCGTATATTGTATCAGACAAGAAAAGTACCGCTCCTAAGAAAGCCAGTATTTTCCATATCTGCATTCTATTTTTCATATGCCGTGTCGGTCTTTCTTGTTTATAAATGTTCCAAGTGAAGTTTAATTTCGTGCAAATATAGTTTTTTTCTCCTTTTGGTATTCACAATGAGACAACTATTTGTAAAAAGAGGGGGTAAAACTGAAATCGTCAATAGAATGGCAGACTTCGGTTTTACCCCTTCCTTATTCATTTACCCGGATGTTGTCTTATGATTCAGATGCTGGGTGGCGAGTGTTATTTCCGGTCGTTCTCCCGGATTTCCACACGGCGGATTTTCCCGCTGATGGTTTTGGGGAGCTCATCAACAAATTCGATGACACGCGGGTATTTGTAGGGAGCCGTCACTTTCTTCACATGGTTCTGCAACTCCTTGACAAGCTCTTCTCCGGCGCGTGCCTTGTACTCTTTTGCCAACACAATCGTAGCTTTTACCACTTGGCCGCGGATTTCATCGGGCACACCGGTAATGGCACATTCTACTACGGCTGGGTGGGTCATCAATGCACTTTCCACTTCGAACGGGCCGATGCGGTAGCCGCTACTTTTGATGACGTCGTCGGCGCGACCCACGAACCAGAGGTAGCCGTCTTCGTCCTTCCAGGCTACATCTCCCGTGTAGTAAATGCCGTTGTTCCATGCCTCGTGGGTGCGGTTGGCATCACGGTAGTATTCCTTGAACAATCCCAGCGGTTTGCCTTTGTCGGTACGGATTACAATCTGTCCCTGTTCACCGGCTTCCACAGAACGGCCGTCGTTGTCTATCAGGTCTACGTCGTATTGCGGATTGGGCAATCCCATGCTGCCGGGTTTCGGTTCCATCCAGGGCATGGTGGCGACGGTGAGGGTCGTTTCGGTCTGTCCGAAACCCTCCATCAACTTGATGCCCGTCAGTTTCTTGAAGGTCTCGAATACAGCGGGGTTCAAGGCTTCTCCGGCGATGGTGCAGTATTCCAGGCTGGATAGGTCGTACTTCGTAAGGTCTTCGTGAATGAGGAACCGGAAGATGGTGGGCGGTGCACAAAGCGACGTGACGTGATAATCCTGTATCTTCTCCAGTATGGCTGCGGGAGTGAACTTCTCGTGGTCGTATACAAATACGTTGGCACCGGCAATCCATTGTCCGTAGAGCTTGCCCCACACGGCTTTTCCCCAACCGGTGTCGGCAATGGTGAGGTGTAGGCTGCTCTCTTTCAGGTTGTGCCAGAAGCTGCCGGTGACGATATGTCCCAACGGATAGGTGAAGTCGTGGGCCACCATTTTGGGCTCTCCGGTAGTACCGCTGGTGAAGTACATCAGGGAGATGTCATCGTTCGTGTTCGGATGTTCCGGTTTCACGAAAGGAGCGGCGGCCTCGATACCTTTGTGGAAGTCTTCGAATCCTTCGGGAGCTTCCGGCCCGACGCTTACGAGGCGTTTCACAGAAGGAGACTCTGGCATAGCTGCCGTGATATGGTCGGTGATGACGCTTTCGCCGGCACAGACTATCATTTTAATGTCTGCGGCGTTGCAGCGGTATACGATGTCTTTCTTCGTCAGCAGGTGGGTGGCGGGAATCACCACTGCACCGAGTTTGTGCAGTGCCACAATGCTGAACCAGAATTCATAACGGCGTTTCAGTATCAGCATCACCATGTCTCCGTGCCCGATGCCGAGGCTTTGGAAATAGGAAGCCGTCATGTCTGTGTACCGTTTCATGTCGGCAAAGGTAAACTGCCGGCATTCGCCCTGGTCATTGGTCCACAACAGTGCGGGTTTGTCGGGCTGCTCGGCTGCCCAGGCATCCACTACGTCGTAGCCGAAGTTGAAATTCTCCGGTACGTTTATCTTCAAGTTCTTGATGAAGTCCTCCTGTGAGGTGAAGGATGTTTGAGATAAAAATCTTTCTACCATAACTTTATTACATGATTACTGCCAGGAATTTTACAGTCTTTCCGTCAAGCGCCTTCATGCCGTGCGGCAGTTTGGAGTTGAAGTATAGACTGTCTCCTTCGTTTAAGATTAAGTCTTTGCCGTCGATGCTGACCATCATACGGCCTTCCAGTACGAGGTTGAACTCCTGACCGGTATGGCTGTTGTAATGTATCGGCTCGCTGTCCGGTTTCGGTTCTACGGTCACGATGAACGGGTCTGCCGTGCGGTTGATGAAACCGGCTGCCAGCGATTGGTATTTATATGCCTTGGTACGTTCTATACTGGTTCCTTTTCCGGCACGTGTCAGGAAGTAGGAGCTCATTTTGGGCTCTTGCCCAAACATCAGTGCGTCCAGTGATATGCCGTAGTGCCGTGCTATCTTCTGCAGCATGCTGACCGAGATGTCGAATTCTCCGGTTTCGGCCAGACGGTACTCTTCTGCAGAGATGTCGCAGTCGCGGGCGATATCGTCGGCAGTCAGTTCCAATACGTCACGCAGTCCGCGCAGGCGTTCGGCTATTTGTCTGATTTGTTCGTCCATAATTATATTTTTTTAATGGGTTGTTATTAAAGTGTGGCAATGTGCCAATAGGCTGCACAATGTTTAATTATACCGTAGCTCATAGGCATATCGGGACATCGTTACATTAGCACATTAAATATCATTTACTCGCTTTGATGGCTTTAATCACAGTGGAGGTGAATCCTTCATGTTCCAGCTCGTTGATTCCCTTGATGGTAATTCCTCCGGGGGTACACACCTTGTCAATCTCAACACTGGGGTGCGTGTCGTTGTTCAGAATCAGCTCGGCTGCCCCTTTCACGGATTGTGCCACCATGCGCATGCCGTCTTTGGGATAGATACCCATTTCAACGCCGGCCTGCATGGCTGCCTGGATATACTTAAGCACGTAGGCGATGCCGCAGGAAGTCATGGCAGTGGTTGCCGCAATCTTTTCTTCGGGAATGAGCATGGCGAGTCCCATCTGGTTGAAAATGTCCAGCATCAGTTGCTCCTGCTCCTTGGTGGCATTGCGGCTGGCGATGAGTGTCATGCTTTCCATCTCGCTGATGGCGGTATTGGGAATAAGACGGAACATGGTCATTTCTTTGTCTGCTACATAGTGTGTCAGCTCTTCAAAAGGAATGCCGGCTGCAACGGATATAAGAATCTCTGTGCCTTTTAGTTCCAGTTCCTTTATCACTGGCTCCATCAGCCATGGCTTCACGGCAAAGATTATCATATCTGCACCGGCTGCCGCTTCCTGGTTGTCATTGGTCACTTGCAATGCGGGGAATTCTGCCTTCAGCTTGTCCAGCTTGCCCTGGGTGGGGTTGGAGACAATGATGTTACCGGCAGGGATGATTGTTCCTTTTGCCAGCCCTCGGGCAATGGCTCCCCCCATATTTCCTGCACCGATAATTGCTGTTTTCATATCTTTTTGTTGTTAAAAGAGTTGTTTTGCTGGCAAAGGTAGATAAATTTTCTACAAAAAACGACCGAGAGAGAAAGGTATTCTGCTTTTCGGTCGTTTCTTTTGCTGGCTGATTATTTGTGTCAAATATTAAAGTACTTTCTTGAAGCGTTCCAAGAATTCCTTTGCTTCATCCATGCCGAGGCACAGAGGCGGCAGCAGGCGAAGTACATTCGTACCGCTTACACCGGTGAATACATGCTGCTCTTTCAGTAGTCTTAGGCGCAGTTCCTTGATGGGTTCTTCAAATTCCAGCCCTATCATGAGTCCGCGTCCGCGAACGTCCTTGATTTGAGGGAATTTCTTTAGTTCCGTTATCAGGAAGTTGCCGACTTGGGCTGCATTCTCTATCAGGTTTTCCTGCTCTATCACATCCAGCACGGCAAGGGCGGCACTGCAAGCCAGGTGGTTTCCGCCGAAAGTGGTTCCAAGTTGCCCGTATACTGGTGTAAACATTGGGCTGATGAGTACGCCTGCCATCGGGAAACCATTGCCGATGCCTTTTGCCACGGTGATGATGTCGGCTTTGATGCCGTTGTACTGATGGGCGAAGAACTTGCCGCTGCGTCCGTAGCCGCTTTGGATTTCATCGAGAATCAAGACCGTGTTGTGTTCCGTACAAGTCTGGCGGAGAGCCTGCATGAATTCGTCTGTCGGCAGTTGGATGCCGCCTACACCTTGTATGCCTTCGATAATCACTGCGCAGACATCTCCTTTGGACAATTCGGCCTTCATGGCTTCGATGTCGTTCAACGGGAGGTAGGTGACGTGCCCGCAGTTGTTGATGGGAGCGATGATTTTAGGATTGTTCGTTACTTCCACCGCCAGTGAGGTACGTCCGTGGAATGCTTTTGAGAAGGATATCACACGGGTACGGCCATTGTAGAAAGAGGCGAGTTTCAAGGCGTTTTCATTGGCTTCGGCACCGCTGTTGATGAGGAAGAATGAGTAGTCGTCATAGCCACAGACTTTTCCCAAGCGTTCTGCCACTTGCTGTTGCAGCTTGTTAATTACTGAGTTTGAGTAGAATCCTAACGTAGCAACTTGGTTACTCACCATCTCTACATAATGTGGATGTGCATGTCCGATTGAGATGACTGCATGGCCACCGTAGAGGTCGAGGTATTCGGTACCGTTCTCGTCCCATACATGGCAGCCTTTTCCTTTGACGATGTTGATGTCAAAGAGAGGGTATACGTCGAATAAATTCATTTTTTTTAGAATGCAGAAGGTTTCAACCGTAATCCTACGGTCTCTTCCAGGTTAAACATTAAATTCATGTTATGGACAGCTTGTCCGCTGGCGCCTTTCAGGAGGTTATCAATGCAGGAAATGATAAGCAGTTTGTCGCCATGCTTCTCCAGATGGATGAGGCACTTGTTGGTGTTTACCACTTGCTTCAGGTCGATATTCTTCTCCACGATGTGGGTAAAGGAATCTTTGGCGTAATATTCTTCATACATGCGGACGATTTCTTCCAGGGCCACTTTGGTCTTCACCACAATGGTGGTGAAGATGCCGCGCGGGAAGTCGCCGCGGTAGGGGATGAAGTCAATGTCCGCATCAAAGCTGTTCTGCAGCTGTTTGAGCGATTGCTTGATTTCGGGCACATGCTGGTGCTCGAAAGCTTTGTAGACACTCATGTTGTTGTTGCGCCAGCTGAAGTGGCTCGTGGCGCCCGGTTTCACACCGGCGCCGGTACTTCCGGTAATGGCGTTCACCATGATATCATCATTCAGCATCAGATGTTTGGCAAGCGGTAGCAGCCCCAGCTGTATGCAGGTGGCAAAGCAGCCCGGATTGGCTACGTGCTTCGCTTTGCAGGTGGCACGGCGGTTCAGCTCCGGCAGGCCGTAGATGAAGTCGTGTTCGGGAGAGGCTATGCGGTAGTCCATGGAGAGGTCGATGATTCTCAGTTCCTCGGGCACGTTGTGGCTTTCGAGGAACTTCTTCGTGTCGCCATGTGCCGTACAGAAAAAGAGTACGTCGATTTCTTCCAGCGGGAGCTGGTCGGTAAATACCAAGTCTGTTTCGCCGTACAGTCCTTCGTGTACGTCGGTAATTTTGTTGCCGGCGTTGCTTGAGCTGTTTATGAAAACGATTTCCGCTTCCGGATGGTTGAGCAGCAAACGTATCAGTTCGCCTGCCGTGTATCCGGCTCCGCCGATGATTCCTACTTTAATCATTTCGATAATATCTATTTGGTTCTTGTGGTATAACAATTAGCATTATAATGTATATGGGTATGCCTGCAAATGCAGTAAAGATCGTGGCGAACGTATAAACGATACGCACCAATGAGACATCGAGTCCGAAAAAGTTTGCCAGTCCTGCACATACGCCTGAAAGCATCCTTCCAGTCCGGGGACGTGTCAGTTTTTGCTTCCTGCCGGTCATTTAGATTTTCTCGTCTTTATGATTTGAATAATAAGCACGCAGTGCTGTGGAGGTTACTTTGATGAAGCCCTTGGCATCTTCTGCCGTCCATCCTTTCTGCATCTCACCGTATTCACCAAACTTGTTTTTCACAAGGTCATCTTTGCTTTCTACACCTACGGTAGAAAAGCAGAGCGGGTGAAGTTCGAGGATAGCCGTACCGTTTACGTTGCGTTGCGAGGATTCCAGCATGGCTTCGATGTCGCGCATTACTGGTTCCAGATATTGGCTTTCGTGCAGGAACATGCCATACCAGTTGGCTACCTGGTCCTTCCAGTATTGCTGCCATTTGCTCAAAGTGTACTTCTCGAGGAACTTGTGTGCTCCGATAATCAGCATAGGTGCGGCAGCTTCGAAACCTACGCGGCCTTTGATACCGATAATCGTGTCGCCTACGTGCATGTCGCGACCGATACCGTATGCCGCACCAATCTCTTCTACCTTCTGGATGGCTTTGATGGGGGCGTCGAATGTCTCGTCGTTCACGGCTTTCAGCTCACCTTTTTCAAAAGTGAGGCGCAACTGCTCGCTGCCCTCTTTGGTGCAGTGCTTCAGATAGGCGCTTTCGGGCAACCCTTGCGCGGAATCCAGAATCTCGCCACCGCAAATGGAAGTGCCCCACAAACCTACGTTATAGGAATATTTCAGTTTGGTGAAGTCGGCGGCAAAGCCGTGTTTGTTCAGATAATCAATCTCTTCCTGACGGCTCAGTGCCATGTCGCGTGTCAGCGTGATGATTTCCACGCCCGGAGCCATGACGAGGAAAGTCATGTCAAAACGAATCTGGTCGTTACCCGCACCCGTAGAACCGTGGGCGATGGCATCCGCGCCGATTTCGTTGGCATAACGTGCAATGGCCAATGCTTGGAAGATACGTTCGGAACTTACAGAAATAGGATAGGTACCGTTACGCAAAACATTGCCGAATACCATGTATTTCAAGCTTTTCTCATAGTATTCCTGCGTCACGTCGAGGGTGACGTATTCTTTGGCGCCCAGCTTGTAGGCATTTTCTTCGTTTGTCTTCAACTGTTCAGCACTGAAACCGCCCGTATTGGCACAAGCTGCATATACTTCGTACCCTTTTTCTTTGGTAAGATACATCACCGTAAACGAGGTATCCAAACCTCCGCTGAATGCGACTACTACTTTCTTCTTCTTTTCCATATCCTTAGTATTTTTATATTTTATCCTCTTCGTGCAGCTTCGGGTCGTAAAGCATTGCTGTGCAAATGCAGAATTTACGGTTCTTAGCTACCAATATATCATGGTTTATACAGCCTTCGCAACCTTTCCAGAACGATTCGTCATCGGTCAGTTCGTTGAAGGTGACGGGCACATATCCCAGCTCGGTATTCATTTTCATGACAGCAGCTCCGCTGGTGAGACTGAAAACTTTAGCATTAGGCCAGCGTAGGCGTGCCAGGCGGAAAGAAGCGGTCTTGATACGTTTTGCCAGCCCCAGTCCCCGATATTTGGGGTGTACTATCAAACCGGAGGTTGCTACATATTGCTTGTTACCCCAGCTCTCTATGTAGGTGAAACCGGCAAAATCATCTCCACACAAGGCTATGATGGCCTTTCCTTCTTTCATTTTAGTAGCTACGTATTCGTGTGTGCGTTCTGCGATGCCCGTTCCGCGTACCTTGGCAGCTTCCCGGATGGTATCCAAAATCTTGTCTACGTAAACTTCATGTGAGGCGTCAGCCACCATCACATCAATTTGTTTCGAATCCATTTCTTATTTAATTTCTTGTTTTTTGTTGTTATCTATCATTTAATGTTCGGGATGATTTGCGATAGGAAGCTGCGTACCTCGTCATGTGACGCTGCTTCGTGCACCACCAGCATGATGGTGTCATCTCCGGCAATGGTACCCAGAATGGCGGGACACTCTCGGTTGTCGATGTCGTAGGCCATGCTGCTGGCATATCCGGGCCGGGTACGGATGACGGCAATATTGCCCGAAAATTGAAGTGAAACGAATCCGCTTGTCATCAGCATTTCACTTGCACTCTGGTCGTTCGAACGTTTATACATGATGTTGTTGGGCAGCACATATACGTATTTACCGTTCATGTTCGCTGCTTTCGCTACTTTCAGCTGTTTCAAGTCGCGTGACAAGGTGGCTTGTGTCAGTTCAAAGCCTTCCTTGCTCAAAGCTTGCAACAGTTCTTCCTGAGAACTGACGTCTTTGCTTGAGATAATCATCTTGATGGCGTCTAACCGATTGGCTTTTTTCTTCATTTTCTGTATAATTATTCTAAGAGTAGTGCAAAATTAGGGATTATTTCGGAAAGAATATGCAAAAATGAGAGCTTTTTTATTCTTTTTATACATCGGGCGTACTGTATATGTTGTTTTTGTTCTCTTTGTTGGAGTCTTGTTTGTTCTTTTACGTTATTGGAGATTGTTTCCGTATGTCTTTGGTAAATGTTGATATAATATAGAATAGATATGCAATTGTCAAATCTGACACCCTTTCAATCAAAAACTGTACAAAAATTATATGCATAGAAATAGAATCCCTCAGGTTTTTACGGGTCAATGTAAAAACCTGAGGGGTAAATTTATAAATTATTATCTTTGTCTC
>NZ_QTMD01000006.1:0-196330 GCF_003602995.1 Bacteroides sp. AF25-38AC
TTACCGGGACAGTCTGCCGATTGACTCATAATGACGGAATTTAACGACAGTCCCTAAATTAGAATATACAAAAACAGATCCTATTATCAGCGAGAAAGGATATCTCGTTACGTATAAAAACATTTTGTTAAAAATCTAAATACTTCTCGATAACGTGAGCCTTGTCCATATTACTCTTCCGCGTAACCAATCAAAGTATCGAAACAGTCGCCATTCATTTTTTCCACTGACATATTCCAGATTTTCCAATCATAAGAACTTACTTTTTATGAGGTTCTTATCACAAAGCAATATGAAAACCATTTTAAGGAACTAATAAAGGTTAAACTCGAATATATGTATACGAATTAAGTTATAATCGGTTCGTGCCAAAATCGAGTTCAAATACTCTTGCTGTTTCTCGCTCTCTTTCAGCCGTTCCTTTTTACTTCCATAATAATAGGATTTTGTCTGCTCATATACGTCTGTTAATTGTTCTTTGGATATATCCAAGTAGTAATCCATATAACCATTATACTCGGCACGGAATGGATATAAATCGAGAAGTTTTTGATAATCCATTCTTAATTCCTCTGTATAACGCACTTCAATTTCTTTGTCATTCTCCTTTTTTATTAAGAGAAGAGCTACTCCATAAGCCATAATTTAACTTTTTAAAATTAATGATTCAGTAACAAAACTAATCAATCTTGGCAATAAAACCAAACTAAATGATTAATTGTAATCATCAGTACACTCGGGATATAATAATTTTCTTTCTTTCGTTTGTTGTAGGCTCACGCCGCCTGAGTGAGTATTATTATCAATTGTAATAATCATATGATACAATGGGCTTCCAGTTAACTCTTGTATCCCACCGTCTGGATAATGTATGAATGATGGACCTTGCTTTTTCCCCTGGCTGAATTGGAGTACTTATACATTGTTTCAACTTCTCATTTGTCCTGTACATATTGTTTTAGGAAGTATGGTTAAAAGTGTATCAGTATAAGCAAGGATCCGATAAACCACTCCCATAATCCTTACAATGGATCCGGTTTAAACCAGGCTATATATGTCTCCCATTAATATTGCGAGATAGTCCTTACCCCGATGAATGGAATGAAAGAGTAATGTTGAAGAGCTGATATGGTTACTTCACGGCTATAATCGACGGGCAAACCTATGACAGTGCCGGAAAACAGGCGGAGGAAATATAAACCTCTCTCCACATTACTTCAGGCACGTCTATCCATTGCCCGTTCATCTCCCTTGCCTTGTGGAGTATTAAGGTATGAAACTGAAGGGATACGGTAAGGATAAATACTTAATACGAGGGCTGGTCATAAAGAGGCGATGAGTATAGGATACAAGTTCATCATCAGTAGAAGGGTTATCTCAGTATCAGTATGGGAACTAATCCGGTAACTGGACTCTATATTGGCCACTCATCCGCCCTATTCATTATTACCCGTACGGATTTGGGATGAAGTGTTGGTTATATGGCTACTTGGGGAATGGAATAATGTAAAACATTTTATATGTCATATAATACTATGCGTGTTCTGTAGGTCATGACAAGCCGGTCTTTTTCGCTATATTTATATCATGTATAGGTGGGTAGCGTTTTACACACTCTAAGGATAGATAGTTTTTCGTCACTTAACCAATTAATATTCAATTCAAAAAGTCGTATCATGTTGTATTTTCCAAGGAGCCGCATTTTGAACGTTTACCCGCCTGAAATATAGTGTTTACCCACCAGCGGATGATATTTACCCTCCTTGGGAAGCGATGTCTGCACTTTCGGGAAGTGGCATTTCCCTTGATATGTATCAGCTTGGAACTTTTATTTTTTTTATATTATATGAAAATATATTTTACCATTATATTATCTACCCTTATTCCACTTCTTATACTCCTCCAGCTCTTCCATGCTTCTGATATTCAGCACCTCCACGAATTTCAGGACCTTTTCATCGCCGTTCATCAGGGATTCGAGCCTGGCCTCCCTCATAATCTCCTCGTTGAGAAAGATGTTCCTCAGGCCCAGCTCCGTGATATTGTTCTGGAACATCTGTATCAGTACCGCGTCATTCCGTTTGAATGCGATGAACCATACGACAGAGGCAATCCTGGCTACCTTGTCACGCAATCGTGTATTGTCCTTGTATTTATCCTTGTCTATCTCATCTATCCTGCCGACGTCCTTGAGTATTTTCACGGCTTCCTCAGTGTCAGCTAGTTTTGTGATGTCTATACCTTTATTCTTCAGCCTGGAGAGTTTCAGCAGCAGGTCACCGGCAAAGACGTGGTTGAATACGTCTGCCTTCTGCTTGGGCTTGACTGGAGCGGTCGGAACTGACTTCTGTTCATTTTCATCCGGTTCTGGCTGGACTCCCATATCGAAAATGCCGTCACCTAGCTTCTTTTTGAAAGCATTCGTCACCTTCCTGGACTTGTCTTTGGAGGTTAGGTGGGCGTATATCTTATCCAGCATCTGGGTATTCTCATGCCCCGTCGCAATAATTATATCCTCTCTCGGCACCCCCCTACGGCACATTATGGTAGAAAAAGTATGTCTTGCAGAATGGGTGTGAAGCAGTTCATAGAGGGGTTTGGTATATTTGACGCCATCCTCCTCATAGGTTATAGGTTCGTTAAGACCTGCTTCCTGGGCTATGACTCTTAACTCATCATTTAATCCTCTTCGTTTTTCCTTATAATATTTGACTTCCGTACCGGTATATTTATTTATAATTTCTTCTGCCATCGGAACTAGAGGAATGATAGCCCTGGCTCCGGTCTTCTGCTGGACGATAGATATTGTACCGTTCTCCTCATCCCTTTCGTTATCACCGTTGAAAAACTTATGCATATCACTGACGCGTTGCCCCACGAGGCATTGAAGCACGAACAAGTCTCTTATCTCTGTATTCTTTTCGACTTGCTTCTCGGTGCCGCTCGGTTGGTACTCATAGAGTTGTTTAATCTGCTCTTCTGTCAGTGCTACCTCTTTATTACGCGCCAGTTCCTTGTTGGATTTGTCTTTCACAAGGTCAAAGCTTTCAAGATTACTCTCTTCCCACTTGAAAGGGATGTCAAGACGTTTGGAAGCTTTTCTGAGCACAGAAAAGAATGTACCTTTTATGATATTCTTCACAGTGGAAGCTTTCTTGCCTTCTTTATTATCTTTAAGTAAGAATTGCTGGTACTTGGTGAATGTTTCCAGGTTCATACTTTCCCAAGTATCAGGTATGGAGTTCTCATCCAGAAACCTTTTGAACTTGTCGATGTTGAATCGGTACTGTTTTTTTGAACTATCCACGATATCCTTCTCCTCTACGATCTGTTTCATGATGAAGGTAGCTGGTTTCTCCGTTTTTTTCTTCATAGTATCCTTATAGATATATTGTTTAAGTAGAATGATGGCCCTGCGTTCTATCTCTTCAGGGTGGTCGCAAAGGTACTGCTTGTATTCCGAAAAATAAAGTTTCAGTTTGCCAATCTTTTCATTGACGATGGTATTGTTCTCGTTGTCCAGCTCAGTCAACCGGCAACTGATATACGCCTCCTGTTTCTTGACGTTCCACTGGTCCGGATATACCCTTACTCCAGTAGAAAGTTTTATCTGCTTGTTCCTGACGCGTGCTACAAAATAAACGTTCGTCGGCTTTTCGGACTTGGGTTTTCTAAGGTTGAATTTGCATCCGATCTCGTTGATGAAAAACTGTGCATTCATAAGGCGGTTCTTTAAGTTCGTTCTTTTTTTATGTTTTTTAATCCCGTTCTTTTAAAGCACTCGGCAACGAAACCGATTAATTTATAGCCCTTTGAGAATATCCTGGAACAAAACTTTTCATTCTCGAACAAAACACCTATTTTTGTCCGACTAATATTGAATGAGAGTGGCAGAATTAGGAAATCTTGATATTAAGAAAAATAGATGAAGCGGATATTGATAACTTTATATGTGCTTGCAAGTGTGGTATTGACTGCTGTAGCGCAAGCTCGTTTTACCTCGAATACAGAGATGTACAGTTTCGGCCAGATAGAATGGAAGCATCCCGTGACTGTGCAATATACCATCACCAATACGGGTGACCAGCCTTTAGTGCTTACAGAAGTAGAGCCGGATTGCGCCTGCTCCGTGGCCCAGTGGACAAAAACGCCTATTGCTCCGGGGGCAAAAGGAACAGTAAATGTGACTTTTGACGCCAAGGCATTGGGACATTTCCAGAAATCTGTGGCTATTTACAGCAATGCGCAACCCAATCTGGTCTATTTGAAGTTCAATGGTGAAGTAGTACAGGAAATCAAGGACTTTACCAAGACGCATCCCTATCTTATCGGTCAGATACGTATTGACAAGAACAGCCTCGACTTCCCCGATATTCAGCATGGTGAGCAGCCGGTGATTCATATCGGCGTGGTCAATCTTTCCGACCGTCCTTATGAACCGGTACTGATGCATCTGCCCCCTTATTTGCAGACAAAAGTAGAACCTAACGTGCTGCAAAAGGGAGAAAAAGGAGTGATTACACTTACATTGAATTCGGAAAGACTGACTGGCCTCGGACTGACTCAAACGTCGGTCTATCTTTCTCGCTTCTCCGGTGACAAGGTGGGCGATGAAAACGAGATTCCCGTTTCTGCCATTCTTTTACCGGATTTCTCCGGAATGACGGAAGTGGAGAAGGCAAATGCTCCTGTCATCAGCCTTTCTACCAAAGAAGTTGATATGAGTGCGATATTGACAAAGAAGTCAAAAGCACGTCAGGATATTACCATTACCAATACCGGGCGTTCTCCTTTACAGATAAACAAACTCCAGGTATTCCACCCGGCAGTGGGAGTTAACCTCAAGAAGAGTGTATTGCAACCCGGTGAAAGCACCCGCCTGCGGGTAACGGTAGTGAAGAAGAATATAGGCAAGAAGCGCCGTCATCTGCGTCTGCTGATGATTACCAATGACCCGATGCAGCCGAAAGTTGAAATCAACATTAAAGCAAAACAATAAGAAGTCGTAAAGTCCTTCATAACTCATAACTTATAACTCACAAATAGCCATGGAACATCCCGAAAATAATGAAGCATATAAAGGCTTGGTTGTCAATGCAGGCATTGAGCAACCTTCATCGGTCAATCCTTACTTGAAGAACCGTCCCAGGCGGAAGAAACGCGAGCTTTCCGTATCAGACTATGTGGAGGGTATAGTGAAAGGTGATGTTACGGTACTCAGCCAGGCTGTAACACTGGTGGAAAGTGTGAAACCGGAGCACCAGGCTGTGGCGCAGGAGGTGATAGAGAAGTGTTTGCCCTATTCGGGCAACTCCGTCCGTGTGGGTATCAGTGGTGTGCCCGGTGCCGGTAAAAGTACCTCTATTGATGTATTTGGCTTGCATGTACTGGAGGAACACGGCGGCAAGTTGGCCGTTCTTGCCATTGACCCGAGCAGTGAACGCAGCAAAGGCAGTATTCTCGGTGATAAGACGCGTATGGAGAAGCTCTCCGTTCATCCCAAGTCCTTTATACGTCCCAGTCCCTCTGCCGGTTCGCTGGGTGGCGTGGCACGCAAGACGCGTGAAACGATTGTGCTTTGTGAGGCTGCCGGTTTCGACAAGATATTTGTAGAGACGGTAGGGGTGGGGCAGAGTGAGACTGCCGTACATTCTATGGTAGACTTCTTCCTGCTGATACAGCTGGCGGGTACGGGCGATGAGTTGCAAGGCATCAAACGCGGCATCATGGAAATGGCCGATGGCATTGTTATTAATAAGGCTGATGGCGACAATCTGGAGCGGGCCAGACTGGCAGCAACGCAGTTCCGTAATGCGCTGCACCTCTTCCCGGCTCCGGAGAGCGGTTGGACACCCCAAGTGCTGACTTATTCCGGTTTCTATAATCTTGGTGTAAAAGAAGTGTGGGGTATGGTCTACAAATACATTGACTTTGTGAAAGATAACGGCTATTTTGAATACCGCCGCAATGAGCAAAGCAAATACTGGATGTACGAGACCATTAACGAACAGCTGCGCGACAGCTTCTACCACAATCCGCAGATTGAAGCGATGCTGACTGGCAAGGAAAAACAAGTGCTACAGGGCAACTTGACTTCTTTTGTGGCTGCCAAGAACTTGCTGGACACCTATTTTGCAGAACTGAAGAAATAGGGGCATATCCCTTTCTCTATATCGATGACTAAGGAAAACAACATGGAAGTGGCGCGGCGGTTTACCCGCCGCCTTCATGAACTCCCTTCTGAGGAGCTGGAGCTCATTGCCGGTTTGTTTGTACGCCGTGAGGTGCACAAAGGAGAACTGTTGATTAGTGAAAAAGATATAGCCAGGGATATTGTTTTTGTAGAGAAAGGACTGCTTCGCCAGTTCTATTTCAAAGAAGGCCGGGACATTACAGAGAACTTTGCCTGCGACGGTGACGGCGCTATGTGTATCGTCAGCCTTTTCACCGGACGCCGTAATTGCCTTCAGCTGGAATCCTTGGAGGAAGGCGTCATCTGGAGCATTTCGTATGCAGGACTGGTCGAACTCTCTGAGCGTTATCTGCATATAGCCCGTCTGCTTCGCCATTTATTGGAGGGGTCTTTAATGCTTTCCCAATATAAAGCAGACTCTTGGCGTTTCGAAACCTCACGCGAGCGGTATGCGCGCTTCGTCAGGGATTATCCGGAGATAGCCCGGCGTGCCTCAGTCAACCACATAGCATCTTATCTGTTAATGACTCCCGAGTCTCTGAGCCGGGTACGTGCCGGAGTACTGTGACGGTGGAACGGCTGTTTTATACGGCTTTCCCTTCTTTCTCGAAATCCTTGCGTGACTTGCTTTGTGTCACGATGTACACTCCCAGGAATACCAAGGCTATGGCTATTCCCTTTTCCAAATTGAACACTCCCAATCCTAAGATGATGGCAACGGTTGAGGCCACGATGGGCTGCATGTAGTTGTACATGCTCACCACAGTGGGGCGCAACAGCCTCTGCGCACTCATTATGAAGATATAGGCAAGGAAGCTTCCTCCCACAACCACATATCCCGCTTGCAGCAGGGCGGCTGTAGATATTTCGCTCCACTGTATGGCAGCCACGTCGTGGTAAGAGAACGGGATGTAGCACATGGAGGCATAGACAAACATCCATTTGTTCAGGGTGATGGGAGAGTATTTTTGCGACAACCCCTTGAATACGGTCAGATAAATGGAGAAGCTGATTTGGGCGAGCAGGCAGAGAAGGTCTCCGATGAGGCTGCCATTGCCGGCACCGGTGGTCTGGCTGCTCATGATGAGTATGAATGCGCCCATAGCCCCTACAAAGATGCCCAGCACTTTCTTGTTGGTGACCGGCTCTTTCAGATAGATTGCAGCCACTATCATGGTGACGATGGGCAGCGTGGTTGTAACGATGGAGGCGTCTATGGGCGAAGTCATGGAGAGTCCGAAGATATAGACACCCTGATTGAATACCAGCGCGAAGAGTGCGGCGAAGAATATCTTCAGCATGTCCCGGTGGTCCACCTGCTCGCGTTTGCAGAACAAGGAGAGGAGCCAGAAGCAGGCGGCTGCGCCTACCATGCGGAATGTGGTTACTGACAACGCGGAAAACTCCGCTAAGGCCGACTTGCCGATAGGTGCCATCAGCCCCCATAAGATATTTGCGGTAAGGGCGAACAGATGCCCTTGAATGTTCTTGTCCATACTCTTTTGTTCTTTGCGGGTGCAAAAGAACAACTATTTTCTGAAAAGAGAAAATCTTTCATTATATGATTTTTCTGGTTCATGGGCGTAGAAATAAGAGATTATCGTGTATATTTGCTTCTAATTAAAAGCAAGAAACCATGGAAGTACAAGCCAATTACATCAAGCGTATCGAAATACACGGATTGTGGCATCGGTACGATATTGCCTGGGACCTGCGTCCTGACGTCAATATACTTTCCGGCATCAACGGAGTGGGGAAGACCACTATCCTGAACCGTTCGGTCAACTATCTGGAACAGACATCGGGTGAAGTGAAGAGTGACGAGAAGAACGGCGTACACGTCTACTTCGACAACCCCGCAGCCACCTTTATCCCCTATGATGTAATCCGCAGCTACGACCGCCCCCTTATCATGGGCGACTTTACGGCACGCATGGCCGATGCCAACGTGAAGTCGGAACTGGACTGGCAGCTCTATCTGCTCCAGCGCCGTTATCTGGACTACCAGGTGAACATCGGCAACAAGATGATAGAGCTGCTCAGCGGTGACGAAGAGCAGCGCAGCCTGGCTCCCTCCCTTTCCCTCCCCAAGCGGAAGTTCCAGGATATGATTGACGAGCTTTTCAGCTATACCCATAAGACGATAGACCGCAAAAGCAACGACATCGTTTTCTATCAGAACGGCGAGCGCCTGCTGCCCTACAAACTGTCTTCGGGCGAGAAGCAGATGCTGGTCATCCTGCTGACCGTGCTGGTGCGTGACGATGACCACTGCGTACTCTTCATGGACGAGCCGGAAGCCTCCCTGCACATCGAATGGCAGCAGAAGCTCATCGGCATGATACGCAGCCTGAATCCCAATGTGCAGCTTATCCTCACCACCCATTCGCCCGCCGTCATCATGGAAGGCTGGCTGGATGCCGTCACCGAAGTCAGCGAAATCTCCTCCCTAATCCCTAATCCTTAATCCCTACCCAAGTGTCCACTTCTTTAAAACATAACCTTACTTCCGCCTATCTGGATGCCGCCCGCAAGTTGTCTCCCAAGAGAGCACGCAGGCGCATAGTGGCGTATGTGGAGAGCTATGACGACATCGCTTTCTGGCGGACGCTGCTGTCCGAGTTCGAGAATGAGGAGCGTTATTTCCAGGTGATGCTTCCGTCTGCCACCTCCCTGGCAAAGGGCAAGAAGATGGTGCTGATGAATACGTTGAACACATCGGAGCTGGGCCGCAGCCTGATAGCTTGTGTAGACAGCGACTACGACTTCCTGCTGCAAGGTGCCACCAAGGTGTCGCATAAGATAAACAAGAATCCCTATATCTTCCAGACTTATGGCTATGCCATCGAGAACTTCCACTGCTTTGCCGACAGTCTGCATGAAGTCTGTGTGCAGGCCACGCTGAACGACCGGCATATCCTGGACTTCCCCGCTTTTCTGAAGCGTTATTCTCAGATTGCCTATCCGCTGTTTCTGTGGAATGTCTGGTTCTACCGCCAGCACGACACACACACTTTCCCGATGTACGACTTCAACGCCTGCGTGCGTTTGCAAGAGATAAACCTGCGTCATCCTTACCGTAGTCTGGACGAGATGCAAAAGACGGTGTCGGCAAAGCTGTCCGAACTGCAAGCCCGTTTCCCCCGCTACATCGACCGGGTGGAGCAGCTGGGCACGGAGTTGGAACGTTTGGGACTGACTCCGGACAATACCTATCTTTATATCCAAGGACACCATATCATGGATTGTGTAGTGCTGAAAATCCTTATCCCGGTATGTACGGTGCTGCGTCGTGAACGCGAGCAGGAGATAAAGCGCCTGGCAGAGCATAACGAACAGTTCCGCAACGAACTGACGGGGTATGAGAACAGTCAGGTCAATGTATCCGTGATGCTGAAAAAAAACAGCGGCTACAAGAACCTTTATCTTTATCAGTGGTTGAAAGAAGACATTATGGAGTTCCTCGAGCGGGAGGAACAGTCGCGTAGATAAGATTGCCGTTATGATAAACATACGATTATGGAGATATTGAAGAAGATAGACGACCTTTTAATCGGGTGGGGCATATCCCCTTCCCGGGCTGATATGCTCGACCAATTCATTGCCTTCGCACTGATACTTGCCGTTGCTTTCCTGGCGGATGCCCTATGCCGGAAAATCCTGCTGAAGGTAGTGGCACAACTGGTGAAGAAGACCAAGGCTACGTGGGACGACATCGTATTCGACCGTAAAGTGATGGTGCACCTCAGCCGCATGGTGGCTCCCGTTATCATCTATCTGTTTGTTCCATTGGCATTTGTCGAAGTCGGTTCATCGGCAATGGATTTCATCCGGCGTATCTGCCTTATTTACATCATCATTACTTTCCTGAGTTTCGTTAACTCGTTCCTGAAGGCTGTTTACAGTGTATACAGTGAGAAGGAGCAATTTCGTGACCGCCCTTTAAAGGGGATGTTGCAAACCATGCAAGTCATCCTATGGCTGGTGGGCGGCATTGTGGTCGTGGGCGAACTGATAGGCCGCGACCCGCTTTCGCTGCTTGCCGGATTGGGTGCTTCGGCAGCCATCCTGATGCTGGTATTCAAGGATTCCATTATGGGCTTTGTCTCCGGTGTGCAGCTTTCGGCCAACGACATGCTGAAGGTGGGCGACTGGATTGAGATGCCCAAGTACGGTGCCAACGGTACGGTGATAGAGGTAACGTTGAACACCGTAAAGGTGCGCAACTGGGACAATACCATTACCACCATCCCTCCTTACCTGCTTGTCAGCGACTCCTTCCAGAACTGGCGCGGCATGCGCGAGAGCGGTGGGCGGCGAGTGAAGCGCAGTATCAATATCGACATGACCAGCGTCCGTTTCTGCACCCCGGAGATGCTGGCAAAATATCGCAAGATACAGCTACTGAAAGATTATGTGGAGCAGACGGAGGAAGTGATTGAAAAGTACAATGCAGAAAACGGCATCGATAACTCCATCCTCGTCAACGGACGCCGCCAGACCAATCTTGGTGTGTTCCGGGCGTATCTGACGGCTTATTTGAAAAGTCTTCCCGACGTAAACCAGGAACTGACCTGCATGGTGCGCCAACTCCAGCCTACCGACCACGGTATCCCGATAGAGCTTTATTTCTTCTGTGCCCTCAAAGACTGGGTGCCGTATGAAGGAGTACAAGCCGATGTCTTCGACCACGTACTGGCCATCATTCCCGAATTTGATTTGCAGGTATTCCAGTCTCCGTCCGGCAGAGATTTCCAGCGGGTACTGCCTGCTGCTTCCGAAGAAAAAGGAGCTTGATTCCGATCATCAAAAAGGCCTATATCTATTGTATTTCTCATAGGGAGTCATTACCTTTGAACCCTATACTGAAAGGTCAGAACATCCCCATCTTTTCTCCCAAAACATCCCCATGTTTTGGGGTATTACATCCGGGTGTTTTGGGTGAAAACATCCCCATGTTTTGGGGCAATACATCCGGGTGTTTTAGGTATTCTGTCATATAGTGAAAGGTATTCGGTCACGGAGTCTTTACCGTAAGGTATAGGCTTTGTGTATGCAAGTTGTAGGTGTGCCTCGCGTCGGGCGGGAATATCTTTCGTTTTTTACGAACCTAATTATAAAGAAAGATTGGTATGTCAATGAATTATGTGGTCCGCAAGAAGGTGGACAAGAGTGGAGACAAGGAAGTGGTGCGCTACTACGCCGCGTCAAAAGTGCTTCAGCCGGAACCGGTGAGCAATGACGAACTGGCCAAGAGGCTGGCTTTTGTCAGCTCCCTGCAGGTGGGCGATGCCCAGTCCGTGCTGGTGCAACTGCCGGATATTATAGCGGACTATCTGGCGAGCGGGCGCACGGTGAACATCAAGGGGCTTGGAAATTTCTATCCTGCCATCACCAGTGAACCGGTGGAGCGGATAGAGGAGTGCACGGCAGACAAAGTCCGTATCTCGCGTATCTGCTTCAGGGCGGCAGGCAGTTTCATGCAGCGCGTTTGCCGTCATCTGGACTTGTTCAGCTTTCAGGTTCAGGAATTGAAGAAGGAGCTGAAGAAGAAGTAAACGGTACTTTTAGTTTCTTTCTTGAAACAGCGCGTACCCCTTGAAGCCGGAAGGCATTCGAGGGGTACGCTGTTGAAGAAGTTGTGTGTTTCTTTATAGTCTTGTGAGTGCTTCTTTTTTTTTACTTCACCCAGCTTCCGTTCATCCAGCTGCATTCTTTCTTGATGTCCTCGAAAGAACTATAGCTCAGGTTGGCGTCCACCTTGTTGCTTGTCACGGCGATAAAGTCGGCATGGGTGTAGATGCCTTCTTTGCAGCTCAGCTCGGAGGTGAGGGTGATGTTGGTCAGCTTGGAAGTGCCGTTCTTCAGGGCGTTTTCGGTAAGGGCGGTTTCCACGGTTAGGGGTTGGCCTTTGCCGCAGACCTTGGCGTTGTCTATTTCCACTTCCGTGCCGGCACGCAGACGGATGCCTTGCTTGCTGCCGCCGTTGCCGACGAGGATGAGGTTCTTCAATACGGGGTGGGCAACGGGAGTGGCGGCGTTGTTGCTGCCGTTGTTGTCGCACTCCATCAGGCAGTCGCAGTCGTAGCCCAGTGTGGATTCGGCTTCTTGGTAAGCCACGAGGTTGGTGCCTTTGCCGTTCCAGCCTTCGGTCCAGTCGAAGGAGTCGTCGCTACAGCTTACGGCTACGAGGTTGCTCACGTTTACCGAGCCGCCGAAGAACTCAAAGCCGTCATCGGAACCTTTGTAGGCTTGGCAGTGGTCCACGATGGTACCGTTGCCTACGCCGTAGAAAGAGATACCGTTGGCTTCGTGCTCTTCATCGAAGGCAAAGCCGGTGTATTCCAGACGAATGTATTGCAGCGTGCCCGAGTTGTCGGCATCATCGTTGCCGCCGTAAACGGCACCGCCTATTTCAGAACTTCCCTTGCCGCCTTCGGCATTGGTGTGGGCGCGTCCGCAGATGTGGATGCCTCCCCATGCGCCCGGCTCTTCTTTTTCGCTGGTCATTACGATGGGTTTGTCCGGCGTGCCTACGGCGTTGATTTTACCGCCCTGCTTCACGAGGATGTAGTCTGCGATGTCATCGTAGACGGCGATAATCTTCACGCCTTCCTCTATGTGGAGCGTGGCACCTTCTTCTACGATGTATTCGCCGCTCAGCTTGTAGGTGTTTCCGGCAGCCAGGGTCACGTCGGAGGTGATGGTACCTTTCAATATCGTACCGTTTTCGATTTCATTGCCGTTTCCGTTGCCGCCGTTACCGTCATTGTCGTTGTTGTCGTCGCTGCTGCAAGCGGTGAGGATAGACATTCCGGCTACAAAGGCCAGAGAGTAGAATTTCCATTTCATTGTTTTCATAATTCAATTGTTTTAGTTGTTATATCCAATTTATCTGTCTGTCATTCAGATTGATTCTCTTAAATCTGCTTGTTTGTCAAAGAGTGTTCTCCGTTCCCTTCAGGGGGAGGGCGGGGGCTTTATAGGTTGTAGCTTATTCCCACCTCAAAGTTCGTTCCCTTGTGGTAGCGTTCCACTTCCATTTCCTGCCCCGTGGTGGGCACATCTTGCTTGAAGATGACATCGCGGTTCAGCAGGTCGTTCACTTGCAGCTTCAGGTTGAAGTGCTTGTTCAGGCTATATCCGGCGCTGAAGTTCAACGTGTGCAGCGTCTGTTGCCTGACATCGCCCAGACCCGACACGCCTACCGCATGGATGCGGCTGCCTTGCAGGTTGTAGAGCAGGGCGAGGTTGAGCTGCCTGTCTTCGCCGAAGCGTGGCGAGTAGGTGAGGTCGGCATTGGCAAGGATGGGCGATGCGCCTTGCAGCGAACGTTCCTTGTTGGTGTAGGCACCGCCTTGGGGCAGCTTCACGTTGGTGTACATGTAACTGATGTTGGCGCCTAGGCGCAGGTCTTTGACGAGCCGTTTGCGCATCTCCAGCTCCACGCCGGCAGCCATGCCGTTGTCGGCATTCTTGAAGCTGTGCAGCGTGGCGCCGCCTTGCAGGTCTTGGATGCGTTCGATGGGGCTGTCGAGGTATTTGAAGTAGCCGGTCACGGAGAGCATGTCGCCGTCCTTGCCGAAGCGTTCGTAACGCAGGTCGAAGTTGTAGTTGTAACCGTTCTGCAACTCTTCGTTACCGCGGATTTGTGCCGAACCGTAGGACTCTTGATAGAGGAAGGGGGCCATCTCGATGAACGAGGGACGGGTGACGGTGCGCGAGGCAGAGAAGCGGATGCTGTTGGTGGGGTTCACCGCATATTTCAGGTTCAGGGCGGGGAAGAGGTCGTTCTTGTCTAAATTGCGCCGACGGGAGTACCAGTCGCCGCCGTCGCTGGCGTAGCGCACCCATTGCTTGCTCATTTCGTAGCGCAGGCCGAGGTTCACCAAGAGGGCTTCGGTGGGATAGAAGTCGGTCAGCAGGTAGGCGGAGTAGATTTCGTTTCCGGCGCGGTAGCTGTCTTTGGGCTGCATCACACGCTGTACCACGATTTGTCCGTCGGCAATGTTCTGCTGGTTGAGGAAGCCGTCGGTGTTGTAGATGTCGGTGATGACGGGGTTCAGTTTGTTCAGGTTGTAGTAGAAGCGGGTAGCGTTGTAGTCGCGGTTCTTGTCCTTGTAGTTGAAGCCGAGCTTGAGGTGGCTGGTGTCGTTCCACTTCCAGCGCATGGCGAGGTTGGCATTCCACTCTTCTTCGTCCAGGCTGCCGAAGTAGCGCATGGTCTCTTGGCGGTTCAGTTTGAAGAGCCTGAGACTGCCGTCGTTGTCTTTGACGTACATCACTTGCCGTCGGTCGGGCTCTTCGCTGCCGGTCTTGCTGTACGAGCCTCCCCAGGTCAGTTGCCACCTGTCGCCCTCGCCGAAGTTATGGATTCCGTTCAGTTGATGGTTTTGCAGGGTGTATATGTGCATGATGTTGTTGCTGCCGGTCAGCTCGTGTCCTT
The DNA here is from genome assembly GCF_003602995.1 of Bacteroides sp. AF25-38AC. Taxonomy (NCBI): domain Bacteria; kingdom Pseudomonadati; phylum Bacteroidota; class Bacteroidia; order Bacteroidales; family Bacteroidaceae; genus Bacteroides; species Bacteroides sp. AF25-38AC. The sequence continues at coordinate 14,640 of NZ_QTMD01000006.1, forward strand.
CGGCATCAGTACCTTCGCGGCGTTGGTAGGTGTCGATGGCATTGCGGGCGTAGAAGAAAGTGTAGCCTATGCGGTCGCTCCGGCGCAAGGTGTAGCCCAGGTAGCCGAGGGCGGCGAGCTTCAGTTCCTGCGCAAAGCTGTCGTAGGAGAAGTCGTCCTGCACGGTGCCAGTGGCTTCGAGTGTCTTGTAGAAGGCATCTTCCATGTTTTGGTAGCCGTTGCTGGCGCTGAAGGAGGCAAGCAGGCTGAGTGTCTGGTTGCTTATACCGAAGTTCTTGCCGAAACCGAGGTTTCCACCCAGTTCGGGCAACGAGCTCTTCTTGCTGGCGGCAAAGGAGGTATCGAAGATATTGTGGGTCTTCACGTATTTGTCAAACTCCATCAAGGGCATGTCGAGGGCGGCCGCGTCTACGCCGGGTGTCTTCAAGAGCGAACCGCTGCGGTCCATCTGATAGCGGTCTTTGCCTAAGGTGTTGAACTTCCCGCCCGTGTTGAGGCTCAGTTGGAAGAAATCTTCCGGTATGTTTTCTTTGGTGCTGATGTTGATGTGCGCACCGCTGTAGTCGGCAAAGGCGGCTGCGTCATACACCTTGCTGACGGTGATGTTCTGTACGGTGGACGAGGGGAACAGGTCGAGCGGCACCAGCTTGTTGTCCGGGTTGGGCGAGGCGATGGGCAGTCCGTTCAGCGTGGTGGTGCTGTAGCGGTCGCCCAGTCCGCGGACGATAAGTTGTCCGGCGCTGGCGATGGAGATACCCGTTATTTTCTTTACTCCTTCTTCCACATTGCCGATGCCTTTGAGGGACATCTCTTTGGAACCGAGGTTCTCGATGGCGAGGGTCGCTTTTTGCCGTTCCATTTGCAAGGCACGTTCGCCTTCGAGGTTCTTCTTGGCGGTGACCTGCACTTCGCCCAAGGTTTGCGTGTCCGGCTCCATGTCGAAGTTCAGCACGGTTTCACCCTTTATCTCTACGGCGTTCATCGTCATGTCTTTGTAGCCGATGTAACGGACGGTGAGGGTATAGGTCCCGTTCTTCAGCTCCAGTGTATAGTTACCATCCAAATCGGCGACGGCGCCTTGTGCTGTTCCGCTTACTTGCACGGTGGCTCCCGTCAGCGGCTCTTTGGTTTGTCGGTCGGTGATTGTCCCTTTGACGGTTCCCGCCGTGGCAGCCATGACGGAAAGTGTGAGGAATAAAATAAGGAAGAAAATCTTTCCCAAGTCTAATTTCATGCTCATCTCTTTTCTTTGTACGTTTTTTAATCCGCTGCAAAGATGAGGCAATGACATTACACCGGTGATACATGGAGCATACGTTTCATTTTCAAATCTATTACGATTTGGTTACCGCACATTCTTCCGGATTGTTTGTTATCCTTATATATAGGCTGCTTGGGACGAAAAAGGTTTCTAATGGTTGCTTATTAGAGTTTTATGGCTATTTTTGTATCTCAAACCAATATTGATAAATATATGGCTGTTCATCGTGACGATAGTGAACGTTTCCGGCGCCTTTCCATTCTTGGCCGGATAGGTTGGTGGGAGGCTGATTTTTCTTCAAGGCAGTATCTCTGCTCCGAATATGTCTGTAAGTTGTTAGGCTTGGAAGGGGAATACCTGAGCTTTGAGGATTTCGGTAAAATGATACGCGAAGACTATCGGACGCGTATCAGCCGGGAGTTCCTTGCCATTCAGAATATGGAGGTCTATGAACAGACGTTTCCTATCTATTCTACTGAAGGAGTGGTCTGGGTCTACTCGCGCGTGGGGTATAAGGAGCATTTGCCGGATGGTACATTGAAGGCTTTCGGAGTGTTGCAGCGCGTAGAGATGCCGAAGGAGGAGGCTGCGAAGCAGGCTTTGCAAAGAGTGAACGATTTACTTTATCGGCAGACCTCAATATCCCATTCCCTATTCCGCTTCCTGAAAGACGAGGATATAAGTGCGGGCATTTACGACATACTGAAAGATATTCTTGATTTCTTTCGCGGCGGACGTGTCTATATATTCCAATATGATGAGAAGTGCCGGTACCAGAGCTGCACATACGAGGTGGTGGCTCCGGGAGTGGCTCCTGAGAAAGAAATGCTTCAAGGAGTTCAGGCTGACAGCCTGCCGTGGTGGACGTCACAGATTATGGCACAAAAGCCCGTTCTGCTGGAAACGCTGGGGCAACTGCCGGAGCACGCTTACGCCGAATATGAAATTCTGGCGAGACAGAATATAAAGTCCTTGATGGTAACTCCGCTGGTTGCCAATGACCAGGTGTGGGGATATATGGGCATTGATTTGGTGGACCGTACCCGAATGTGGACTAACGAGGATTACCAATGGTTTAGTTCGTTGGCAAATGTCATCAGCATTTGCATAGAGTTGCGCAAAACGAAGGATGAGGCTGTGCGCGAACGTACTTTCCTCAGCAACTTGTTCCGCTATATGCCTTTGGGGTATGTGCGGATGTCCATTGTCTGTGATGAAAAGGACAACCCCTACGGGTATTATGTGACAGATGCGAATTCTATCTTTGCCGATTTTCTGGGAAAACCTGCGTCGACGTTTATCGGCAAGACAGCCTCGTCCTTTTCAAGGGAGGCGGCCCCCAGACTGGAATATCTGCTTGAGATAGTGAACACCGGGACACATAAGGAAATGGACATGTGTTTTGAGCTTACCAACAAGCACTGCCACGTGGTGATATACTCTCCGGAAAAGAATGAAGTGGTGGCGTTATTCCTCGATACGACAGACTCGGTACAGACTCATCTGGCTTTGGACCATAGCGAAAAACTGTTCAAGAATATCTTTGCCAATATACCGGCCGGGGTGGAAATCTATGACAAAGACGGATTCCTGGTAGACATCAACAATAAGGATATGGAGATATTCGGGGTCCGTGACAAACAGGATGTCATTGGAGTGAACTTATTCGAGAACCCGAATGTGTCCGCCCAATTGGCAGAACGTATACAGACTGAGGATATGGTCGACTTTCGCCTGAATTATGCTTTCGACCGGACTGAAGGGTATTACTCCACTTCCAAACAGCCGAAGGATGTGATACATCTTTATACGAAAGTGAGCAAGGTGTATGACAGTAAAGGTAACTTTACCGGCTATGCCATGATTAACATCGACAATACGGAACGGATTGATGCCATGAGCCGTATCTGTGATTTCGAGAATTTCTTCCTGCTTATATCGGATTATGCGAAGGTAGGTTATGCCAAGCTGAACCTGCTCGACCGGAAAGGCTATGCCATCAAGCAATGGTATAAGAATATGGGAGAGGACGAGAATACCCAATTGGCGGATGTCGTGGGAATATACAGCAAGATGTACCCCAGTGACCGCAGGAGGATGCTTGATTTCTTCAGTAAGGCCCGTGTGGGCGAAGCCAAACATTTCCAGGGAGAGATGCGCATTGAGCGTCCGGGCGAAAAGGGAAAATGGAACTGGGTACGTACCAATGTGGTTGTCAATCTGTTTGAACCGGAGAACGGACAAATAGAGCTGATAGGCGTCAACTATGACATTACGGAATTGAAGGAGACGGAGGCTATGCTGATTGAAGCCAAGGAGAAGGCAGAAACCGCCGACCGTCTGAAGAGTGCCTTCCTTGCCAATATGAGCCATGAGATACGTACGCCCCTGAATGCGATTGTCGGTTTCTCCAGTCTGATGGGAGAGACCGGGGACATGGAGGAAAAAAGGCAGTATATGGCGATTATTGAAGAAAACAATGACCTGCTGTTGCAGCTGATTTCCGACATACTGGATTTGTCCAAGATAGAGGCCGGGACATTTGACTTTGTGGAAAAAGAGCTGGACGTGAACATGCTGTGTGAGGACATCGTGCGCTTCATGAAGATGAAGGCTAAACCGGGTGTGGAAGTTCTCTTCGACCGTCATCTGCCGGAATGCCGGATTGTCAGTGACCGTAACCGTTTGAATCAGGTCATAGCCAACTTTGTCAACAATGCCATCAAGTTCACCACTGCGGGAAGTATACGTGTAGGATATAATAAGGTGGATGAAACTCATTTGCGTTTTTATGTGGCCGATACGGGCCTTGGCATTGAGCCGGAAATGCAGGCTCAGATATTCGACCGTTTTATAAAGCTGAATACGTTTGTGCATGGCACCGGCCTGGGGCTTTCTATCAGCAAGAGCATTATAGAGCAGTTGGGTGGCACAATCGGTGTGGACAGTGAACCGGGGAAAGGCTCATGCTTTTGGTTTGTGCTGCCGATTGTATAGTATGGAAATGTGCTAAAATACACACTCACCACAAATTATGCAGATTAACACAACTCAAAGCTCTTGATTATCAGAACTTCTAAAGATGATTTGTGCCAATCTGCGTAATTTGTGGTAAGTGATGATACCCTCCGGTTATAATCCGAATGAGAACTTGTCGATGGATTGATATACCACACTTGCAATACTCAGTACCACAATACCCAGCGTGCAAATGGCCAGGCTGGCACGTGTATAGTTGTCACTGCGGAATGCTGCAATCGGCTCGTCGCTCTTGTTGATGTACATTGCCTTTACAATCTTCAGATAGTAATAAAGCGAGATGATTGTATTGATAAGGGCAATGAATACCAGCAGATGGAAGCCGCCTTCGAAAGCTGCCGCGAAGATGAAGAACTTCGAGAAGAAGCCCGCAAACGGCGGGATGCCTGCCAGAGAGAACAGTGCCAGTGTCATCAGGAACGCCAACTTCGGATTAGTGGTATACAGCCCGTTATAGTCTTCAAGTGTGAACTTGCCTGCCCGCAGTGCCACAATCGTGATAACGGTAAATACGGCAAGATTGGCAAACATATATATCAGCACGTAGTATACCAGCGACGTCATACCTTGTGCGCTTCCGCTGATGACACCCAGCATGATGTAACCTGCTTGCGAGATACTGGAGAAAGCCATCAACCGCTTCAGGTTCTGCTGGCGTAGGGCGAAGAGGTTGGCAATTGTGATGGAGGCGATGATAACCCAGTACAGCACTTCCTGCCATTGTTCCACCATTGGAGCGAATACCTTGATGAGAATAGCCATCAGCACGAAAGCGGCAGAGCCTTTAGAGATGACACTCAGATAGGCTGTCACCGTGCTTGGAGCACCTTCGTAAACGTCTGCTGTCCAAAGATGGAAAGGCACCAGTGATATTTTGAATCCCATGCCGGAGAAGAAGAATACGAATGCCATAATCTGCAACGGGTCGCCGGTGAGGCGTGCCGGTATGTCGGCAAAGTAGAGAGTGCCTACCGTACCGTAAATCAAAGATAATCCGTATAGCAGCAATCCGCTGGAGAACAGTGCCGTGAGAATATATTTGGCACCTGCCTCGGCAGAGTGGTGGCGGTATTTGTCGAAGGCAACCAGGGCTGCCATCGGGATGCTTGCCGTCTCCAGTCCGATGAAGAACATCAGGAAGTGTCCGGCGGAAATCATGAAGTACATACCCAGCAGGGTGGAAAGTGTCAGAATGTAGAACTCACCTTGTTTGATGGCAGTGTCCGGACGGCGCATCCATTCGTGGGCCATCAGGAATACAATCAGTGTACCTATACTGAGAATGGATTTCACGATGCTCTGTATCGGCTGGTTGTGATACATGCCGCCAAAGGCATCGGCCACAGGACCGGGGACGATGGTGATAAGTGTATGTATGGTCAGCAGAACAACTGGCAGCATTGTGTTCAGCACCGGTTTGCCGTCATTCTTGTGTGCATCCGGACTCATGAAGAGGTCGGCGACAAAAAGGATGACGATGACCAATATCAGCGAAAGCTCTTCTTTGAGCAGGAGGAATTGGGAATAATCCATATCTATTTACGATTTTACGATTTACGATTTACGATTGAAATTACTCTTGGGATTTACGATTTTACGATTTACGATTGAGGTTACTCTTGGGATTTACAAGTCATTTATCAATCGTAAATCGTCAAATCGTAAATAAATCAGTTATTGGCAGCACGCTGTCTCCAATCATGCCGCTAATCCACCATGGTGCCATACCGAGGGCGGCAACGCATGCGATGAGGATGATGACCGCTGTACGTTCGTCCCAGGTTGCATCGCTCAAGGTGAGGTGATGCTTGTTAGTGCAGGTGCCATAGAGAATCTTTCCTACCAGTCGCAGGATATAGACTGCCGTAATCACGATGGAGCTGCATGCAATGACCGTCCACACGCGGTGGAACGTATCGGGATGCTGGAACGAACCGGTGAAGATGGTCATTTCGGCAATGAAACCGCTGAGTCCGGGCAGTCCCAGATTGGCAAGACCGGCGATTACATAGCAGACAGCCAGAAAAGGCATAATCTTCATCAGACCGGAGAGTTCGCGGACGTCACGCGTATGGGTACGTCCGTATATCATACCGATAAGGGCGAAGAACAAGGCTGTCATCAGTCCGTGAGAGAGCATCTGCAGAACAGCACCCGTGCAAGCTGTCTGGTTCATCATCAGGATGGCGAACAACACCAGGCCGCAATGGCTGACGGAAGAGTAGGCATTGATATACTTCAAGTCGGTTTGTACACAAGCGGAGAATGCACCGTATACCACGGAGATTCCGGTAAGAATCAGGAATATCCATCCCAGTTCTTGTGCAGCTTCGGGCATCAGGTACATGGCTATGCGGAAACATCCGTAACCTCCCAGTTTCATCAATACACCGGCATGGAGCATGGATACGGCAGTCGGTGCGGAGGCGTGACCGTCGGGGCTCCATGTGTGGAACGGGAACAGAGCGCCCAGCACACCGAAACCGAGGAAGGTGAGCGGGAACCAGATACGTTGCTGTTCGATGGGAATATTGTGCATCTGTGCTATTTCCAATAGGTTCATAGAGGTGGCTCCGGCACCGTAGTAGATACCCAGGATACCGATAAGCAGGAAGGCGGAGCCGCCCATCAGCATCAGTGTCAGCTTCATGGCGGAGTACTCCTTGCGTCCCGACCCCCATACACCGATAAGCAGATACATGGGAATGAGGGCAACCTCGTAGAACATGAACATGGTGAACAGGTCTATCGAGATGAAGAACCCGAACACACCGATGGAGAGGAAGGTGAACCAAAGGAAATATTCTTTAGTCAGCGGTTGCAGCCTCCAGGAGGCGAATGTTCCGGTAAAGACAATGATGGCCGAAAGCAGCAGCATGGCTACCGAAATACCGTCTACTCCTACCGAATAGTGGATGTTGAGTGCAGGATACCAGACCATGTCGGCACGGAACAGCATTTCATCCGTGGCACCAGCGTGGCGTGCATTGAGGTACATCACGGTCAATGCTGCAGAAAGAACCAGCAGAGCCGATGCACCGGTCACCATCACCGCGCGTATTTGTGCGATGTTGCGGCTGAGCCAAAGACCCAGCAACATCAGCAAGGGGATGAGTACGAATAATGATAAAAAGTTCATCTTTATATTTACGATTTAACGATTTACGATTTACGATTGAAAAATCTCGGGTTATAGCAATAGTAGCAGTATCAGTGCCAGCGTGCCCAGCAGGAATACAAATGTATATTGCTGGATGCGTCCGCTTTGCAGGCCGCGTATCTCTTCACTGGTAGCTTCAGCCCCCCAGGCAAGGAAGTTGAAGAAACCGTCGACCACGTGGCGGTCCCACCATGCAATGGGGTGGCAGATGCAGCCGAAGATGATGCGGTGGGTGATGAACTGGTAGACCTCGTCCAGATAGAAGCGGTGGTAAGCTGCTGTCCACAAGCCTTTGAAACGGTGTGCCAATGTATCGGCAACGGGTTGCCGGCTACCTGCATAGATGTAGGTGGCAATGGCTATGGAAACCACCGCTACGGCGATACTTGTACCTGCCACACTCCAATCCAGATGGATGTTATATGCTTCACCGTTGGAACTGATGAAGTGTCCGAAAGGAATGAAACCGGCAATTATCGTAACCACAGCAAGGAGCATCAGGGGCAGGGTCATCGCCAGAGGACTCTCGTGGGGGTGAGGCATGTGGCTGTCGCCCCCATCGCTTGCCGACTTTTGCCCCGGCTCTGAGCCGGCCCAAAAGATACCATAATAAAGACGGAACATATAGAATGCTGTCATACCTGCAATCACTGTCATAATCCATCCCATAGTGGGGCTGAACTGGAAGCATGCCGTCAGGATTTCATCTTTGGAGAAGAATCCGGAGAACGGAGGAATACCTGCAATGGCAAGGCAGGCGATGAGGAACGTGATATGTGTAATGGGCATATACTTCCGCAGTCCGCCCATGGCAGACATCTCGTTGCTGTGTACGGCATGGATGATGCTACCCGCTCCGAGGAACAGCAATGCCTTGAACATGGCGTGTGTGAACAAGTGGAACATGCCTGCCATGTAGCCCAGTCCCCCTTCGTGTGGGTTGGCTGATGTACATACACCCAGCGCCACCATCATGAAACCGATTTGGGAGATGGTGGAGAATGCCAGTACACGCTTGATGTCACTCTGCACACATGCCACACTGGCGGCATAGAATGCCGTGAAGGCTCCTACGTATGCCACGATGTGCAGCACGCTGGGAGCATATTCTATGAACAACGGGAACATGCGTGCCACCAGATAGACACCTGCAACCACCATTGTGGCGGCATGAATCAGTGCACTGACCGGCGTAGGACCTTCCATGGCATCGGGCAGCCAGATGTGCAACGGGAACATGGCACTCTTTCCGGCACCACCGATGAACATCAGTCCCAAGGCAAGCGGAATCATTGCCGCACCGCCCTTTGCCAGCGCCATCTCATTAGGGCTGAAGGTGTATGTACCGGCATAATACCCATAGACGAGGATACCTATAAGGAATCCCAGGTCAGCAAAACGGGTCACGATAAAAGCCTTCTTCGAAGCGGCAATAGCCGCCGGCTTCGTATAATAGAAACCAATCAGCAGATAGGAGGACACGCCCACCAACTCCCAGAACAGATACATCTGGAAGATATTCGTTGCTACTACCAGTCCGAGCATGGACATGGTGAAGAGCGACAGGAAGGCGTAGTAACGCTGGAAACCGCGTTCGCCCTTCATGTAGCCGAAAGAGTATATGTGTACCAGCAGCGAAACGGTACTGATGACCACGAGCATCATAACCGAAATCGGGTCGAGTAGGATACCCATGTCGATACTGAGGCTTTCTGTGAAAGGCAGCCATTTGAAGTTATAGGGCATCAGCGCCTCGTACGTACCATCGGCAAGGCGGGGAGCGCTGAAGTACATTCCTGCGGTGAGATAGGAAAGCACTGCGACCACACTCAGTGCCGCAGTTCCGATAAGGCCGGCAGTGCGGTGTGACATCCATTTACCTCCAAGTCCCAGAGCGAGGAAAGAGAGGAAAGGGAGTAGAAGGATTAATATTGTATATTCCATATATACTATGTTTATCAATTATTACTATTCAAGAAACATCGCTTGGCGATTCTTGCTCTTACCACTTCATCTCATCCAGTTTGTTCACCTGGATGCTGCGGATGTTGCGGTAGATGTTAATCATGATGGCAATGGCTACAGCCGTTTCGGCCGCCGAGATGGCGATGGAGAATAAAGAGAAGAAATATCCTTCCAGTCCTCCGGGGAATAGGAAACGGTTGAATACAGCAAAGTTGATGTCCGTGGCATTCAGTATCAGCTCGATGCTGATAAGTATCGCCAGCGTGTTGCGGCGGGTGAAGAACCCGTAGATGCCTGCGAAGAACATGATAGCCGAAACTATCAGATAATATTCCATGTGTATCATAATTCTTATCTTTTACGTGCTATTAATAATCCACCTACGATACATGCCAATAACAAGATGCTGACAGCTTCGAAGGGAAGCAGATAACCATACTTGTCACCGCTCAGCATGTGGTGACCGATGGTCTTGATGTTGACTTCCAAAGGCTCCACGTCGGTGGTGGCAATGAACTTATGCTTCAAAGTGATGAATACTACGATGATGGCACCGCCCACGGTGGCACCCAGTCCGGCAAGGAACCTGCTACGCTTTAACTTCTCGATGACATCGCCTTCGCCACTGGTAAGCAGTATGGAGAAGACGTAGAGCACTACGATACCGCCGGCATAGACCATAATCTGCACGGAACCGAGGAAGGTGTAACCCAGCAGAAAGTAGATGCCTGCCGTACCGAAAAGCACGAACAGCAGGTAGGTGGCCGAGCGCACCATGCGGTGGGTCGTTACCGTCAAGATGGAAAATACGGTGATAAAGGCCGCAAGGAAGTAGAATACTACTGTTTCAAGAGTTATTTCCATGTTGTTTAATTACAAGTTACTATTAACGAATTACTTTGTTGTCTCTTCTTTGGGAGCAGCGGGTTTCTTTTTTTCTTCTACATGGCTGCCCGGACGGTTCAGCGTCATGACCAGTTTCGTGCGGTCAAACACTGCATGCTCAAAATCCTGGTCGAACGTGATGGCATCGTGAGGGCAGGCATTCACACAGAGTTGGCAGAACATGCACGAACCGAGGTCGTATTCGTACTTAACCAATATCTTCTTTTTCTTGCCGTCTTCCGTTTCAACCATCTCGCCGGTCACCTTGATAGTGTCGTTGGGACAAGCCATCTGGCACAAACCGCAAGCTACACACCGATGTTCATTTTTATCATTATGGGGCATGGTCAGCGTGCCACGGAAACGGTCGGAGAGTTTCAATGTCGAGCGGTTTTCCGGATATTGTTCGGTAGTCTTTCGTCGGCAGAATACGGTCATGGTTGTCTTCATACCTGTCAGCAGAGAAGTGACGCCGTGTATGAGTCCGCCGATATAAGAGTTCTTTTCTTTCATTACTTTTGCCTTTATTAAAATTATCCGCAAGGAAATCTTGCTCCGGCGCTACGCCGGTTAGAAATGCAATTTAAATACTACAATTAATACCATCAAAATCAAGTTCACCATAGAGATGGGTACCAGGTACTTCCACTCCAGATTCAGAATCTGGTCAATACGCAGGCGGGGGAAGGTCCACTTTATCCACATCAGCAGGAAGACTACGAAGAAGGCCTTTCCGAAGAACCATACAAATCCCGGAATGTAATCCATCACTGCGTTGAAGCCGTCCAGGCCTACGATGTGTAGCGGCATCCAGCCTCCCAGGAAGATGGTGGCTGCCACGGAGGCTACGATAAACAGATTCAAATATTCTGCCAGATAGAAGAATCCGAAGCCCATACCGCTGTATTCCGTATGGTATCCGGCAGTCAACTCGCTTTCGGCTTCGGGCAAGTCGAAGGGACCGCGGTTGGTTTCCGCATTTCCGGCAATGAGGTAGATGATGAAGGCTATCAATGCAGGGATATGTCCCTTGAAGATGAACCAGCCGTCAGCTTGTCCTTCTACTATTTCGGAGAACTGCATGGTTCCCATCAACACTACCATTGTCAGTATGCTCAATCCGCAGGACAACTCGTAGCTGATAATCTGCGCACCGCTTCGCATGGCTCCAATCAGCGAGAATTTATTGTTGGAACTCCAGCCTGCCAGCAGGATACCCACTACGCCGATACTCGATGCAGCCAGCAGGAAGAACACTCCTACATTGAAGTCCAATACCTCCAATCCCTTGTTGATGGGCAGGCAGGCAAATGTCAGGAAAGAAGCGATGATTACCATGAACGGTGCCAGATTGTAGAGGAACCGGTCAGAGAATTTCAAATCAATGATTTCCTTTGTCAACATCTTGATGACGTCGCAGGGCACTTGGAGCAATCCCCATTTCCCCACGCGCATCGGACCGAGGCGGCATTGGAAGAAGGCGCATATTTTACGCTCCATGTAAATCAGGATGATGGCAAGCACGGCATACATCAAGATGATGCATACGCCAATCACCACGCATTCGAGGAATATTGCCAGACCTTCCGGCATCAGGGAAGTCAGCATCTGGTGTATCCAGTTGGTTACTATACTAAAGTCAAACACGTTGTTCATTTACTATTTACAATTTACTATTTACAATTTACGAGGCGCTTTTTGATTTACAATTCACAATGTACAATTTATAATTTGGCTGCGCTGTAATTCCGCATGGTAAATTGTAAATTGTCAAATCGTAAATCCTTTTATCTGTCAATATCTGGTACTACATAATCCAATGTTCCGCCAATGGCAATAAGGTCGGCGATTTTAGCTCCGCGGCAAATCGTATTTACGGTCGATACCAATGGCAAGCCCGTACTGCGGAAATGCAGGCGGTAAGGCATCTTGTCGCCGTGGCTTTCGAGGAAGACGCCGAACTCACCGCGGCTACCTTCTACGGCTGCATAATAAGTGCCTTCCGGTACGCGGATAATAGGTTTCATCTTTTCCTGGTAGGCTCCTTCCGGGATGTTGTCTATCAGTTGCTCGATAATCTTCAGGCTCTCCAGAATTTCATCCATACGGATAAGGTAGCGTGCCCATGAATCGCCTTCGGTGCGGATGATTTCTTTAAAGTCCACCTTGTCATATACGGCATATGGCATACGCTTACGCACGTCGCAGGCCCATCCGCTGGCGCGTCCGGTGCCTCCGGTAGCTCCAAAGGCGATGGCATCTTCCCGTGAGAGTATACCCACACCTTTCAGACGTTGCTGGGCAATGATGTTCCCGGTGAATACGTCGTGATATTCGTGTAGGATACCGCGGAGGTAGGGGATAAACTCCTTCACTTTCTTTACGAAGCCGGGAGCAATGTCTGCCTGCACGCCACCGATGGTGTTGTAGTTCATGATGAGGCGTCCGCCGCAAGTTTCCTCAAAGATGTCGAGTATCTTTTCGCGGTCGCGGAAACCGTAGAAGAAGGCCGTTAATGCACCCAGGTCCATAGCAAGACAAGAATAGAACAGCAGGTGAGAGTCTATTCGCTGCAACTCGTCCATGATGGTACGTATGTACTGCACGCGTTCGCTTACTTCCACGCCCATTGCCTTTTCGATACACATGCACAAGGCATGGCGGTTCTGGTGTGCGCCCAGGTAGTCCAGACGGTCGGTCAGAGCCAAGGTCTGCGGATAGGTCAGGCTTTCGCACATCTTCTCGATACCCCGGTGGATGTAGCCGCAGTTGGCATCAATCTTGTCGATGATTTCACCCTCCAATGATACACGGAAGCGCATTACGCCGTGGGTGGCCGGATGTTGGGGACCGATGTTCACCACATATTCCTCATCACCGAAAAGTTGCATCTCCTTATTTTTGATGCTACCGTCGGGATTCAGCTCCAATTCCATGGTGGTGTCCACCGTTTCTTCGTTGTCCATACGCAACGGATTATCTTTTTCCGGCTCATTGTCTTTACGCATGGGATAGCCTACCCAGTCATTGCGCAGATAGAGTCGGCGCATATCCGGATGACCGATGAAAACGATGCCGTAAAAGTCGTAGACTTCGCGCTCGTTGAAATCCGCAGCTTTCCAGATATCGCTGACGGAAGGAAGTTCGGGATGTTCCCGGTTTAGAGTGGCGGTGCGTACCGCTATCCGTTCGCCGGTAACAGTAGATTCCAACAGATAGACTACACCGAGTCCGCGGGGGGTGTCCGGTGCGTCTTTCTCGTCGGGTATTCCCCAATCCATACCGCTGAGGCATTCCAGGAAGTCCATTTGTTTCTCTTTCCGCAGACGCAGCATTTCGTCGTGCAGGACTGAGGGCTCTATGTATTTTATTTCCATATTTTTAAGTACTGATTAGTGGTTCTCTTCTTTTCTGTTTACTCCACCGAAGTATTTCTCTATTTTCACTTTACGCTGCAATTGCATCATGCCGTAGTAGAATGCTTCCGGACGCGGAGGGCAACCGGGAATGTAGACATCCACCGGCAGAATCTTGTCCACACCGTTCACCACGTGATAGGATTTCTTGAACGGGCCTCCGCTGACGGCACAGCCGCCTACGGCTACTACATATTTCGGATCGGCCATCTGGTCGTAAAGACGTTTCAGAACGGGAGCCATCTTGTTGGTTATTGTTCCGCAAACCATAATCATGTCTGCCTGGCGCGGACTGGCACGGGCTACCTCGAACCCGAAGCGCGCCATATCGTAGCGGGCTGCGCCGAGGGCCATGAATTCGATACCGCAACAGCTGGTTGCAAACGTAAGAGGCCACAGTGAGTTGCTGCGTCCCCAGTTGACGAAATCGTCCAGTACGCCAAGGGCGACATTGGCGCCTCCGGCATTAAGTTCCCGAACCAGTTTCTCCAACGTTTCGTTGTCTGTAAACTCCTCATAAGGGATAGATTTAATTTTCGGTTTCTTTGTTACTTCCATTCCAAAGCTCCTTTCCTCCAGGCATAAGCAAGGCCCAGAATCAATATAATCAGGAAAAATAAAACACTGAAAAGTCCTGCCACGCCAAGTTCGCGGGTGATGACTGCCCAAGGGAACAGAAATACCGTTTCCACTTCGAACATCAGGAACAAGATGGCAAACAGATAGTAACCTACCCGGAATTGCATCCACGATTTACCGCGGGTAGGGATACCACACTCGTACGGCTCCATCTTCTGTGCATTGTACGAACGGGGTGCTATCGCATTGGAGAGCGCGATGACGATACCCACGAAAGCGATTGCCGTCAATAAGACGACCACTAACAAAGTAAAGTTCATAAACCTGATAAGATTTTAGATATATAATAATAGATACATCGCACCGGAGGACAAAACCTCTGATTTGTTGTCCGGCGAGGTCAGGGGCAAGCGTCTGCGCTTGCAGGCCTTCTAAATGATAATCTTTCTTAGCCCGAACACGTAATAATTCGCGTCGGGTACGGGATGAGGAGACAGATTCAACAAACGGTCGCATTCCGGTGCATAGGCATGCTGCTGCATCTTGTAGATGTACATGCGCAGGAGTACGCTTTTGTTGGTTGGTACTTGCGTATGGTCCACATGTTCTATGCAGAGGGAGTTTGGTGAAAACAAGTCGTAGAACTTCTGGACTGCTTGTTGGGTGGTAGGAGCTTGTGACAGCGTACAGCATTCTGCTTGTCGGGTGGCAGGAACGCACAAAATATCTGCAGCTCCGGTTGCACTGTCGTGCAATAGGGCTGCAAAGATTATGATTAAACAGTATTTAATGCATTGCTTCATACCACAATTCTCTCTTTCAAGGACGCAAAGATATAATAAGTATTGTTCAATTTGCTATCCCCGCATAACAAAAAATGATTATTTTTACACTTTTTATCCTAAATCAATTCCGTTTCCAGAAATCCGGTGTGAAAAGCAGCAGTACGGTAAATAACTCAAGACGACCCAGAAGCATTAAAAAGGATAACAGCCATTTAGCTGCATCGGGCAGGGCATTCCACGAATAGGCAGGTCCGGTTTTACCCAATCCGGGTCCCATATTACCGATACTGGAAATAACGCAGCCCATTGCTTCTTCAGCTCCGACCTCCATAGCCATCATGAGCAGTGTGCTGATGACTATAATGGCGATATAAATAAAACAAAAGGCCAGTACGGTGGAGACAATGGAGGGAGAGATTACCTGCTTGTTTATCCGTACCGGAAGTATGGCATTGGGATGTAGGATGTGTTTGAACTCGTTTCGTGAAACTTTGGTAAGAATTACCATACGTATACACTTCAAGCCTCCGGTGGTACTGCCTGCACACGCTCCCATCAGCATGATGATGGTAAGCAGCCCCCACAAGACGGGTGTCCATTGCATATAGTCATCTGTCGCAAAACCGGTGGAGGTCTGGAGGGAGATTACCTGGAACAAGGATTTGCGGAAGGATTCTTCCATCCCCATGGGACTGGTATAGTAAAGCACGATGGCTATGACGGCAGTGAAGAGCACAACTGAACCGAAATAGAATTTCAGCTCGGCATTGCCGATGAACTTCTTGAATTTCCGGTTGACGAACAATAATAGCAAGGTGAAGTTGATGCCGGAGATAAACATGAAAATGGAGATGACATATTCTATATAAGGAGATTTGTAGTAGGCAACGCTGGCCTGCTTGGTGGAGAAGCCACCGGTACCGGTAGTGGCAAATGCATGGCAGATACTGTCGAACCAGTCCATACCTCCAAGCATCAGCAGACCGACAAGCAGAGCGGTTATGCCGGCATAGATACTCCAAATCCATTTGGCGGTGATACCGATACGGGGATGAACCTTGTCATGTGTAGGGCCGCTTGCCTCGGCGGCGAACACCTGCAGGCCACTGACTCCGAAGATGGGAAGCACTGCAATGGTGAACATGATGATTCCCAAGCCGCCAATCCACTGTGTCATACTGCGCCAGAACAGTATTCCATGAGGAAGTGACTCGATGTCGTCCAAGATGGTGGCACCCGTACTGCTGAAACCGGACATGGTTTCGAAGAATGCATTGGCAATGTCGGGTATGTATCCGCCTATATAGAAAGGCAGCATTCCGAAAAGAGAGAATGCCACCCAGGCAAAGCTGACCAGTACATATCCGTCACGGCGCGTCAGTTGTCGTTCACCTCCCTTGCCGAGAGCCGCCAGCAATAAGCCTACCCCTGCTGTGATGCCTCCTGCTTTCCAGAAGTCGAGCATATCGCTTTCTCTGTAGTAGAAGGACACGCCCGAACAGACCAGAAACATGACTGTTTCCAGCAATAGCAGAATACCGATAATCCGTATGATTGTCTTGAAGTTAATCATTTACCAACTACTCATTCTCAATTAGTTAAAGTATTTTTCGATTTTCTTAATCATCATGTTCAGGCAGAATACCACTACATGGTCACCCGGCTGTATCAGGGTGTTACCCATAACCACAACGCCTTCCCCCTGGCGGATAAGTCCGCCGATGGTGGCTCCTTTCGGGAGGCCGAGGTCTTTTACCGGATGTTTGGTAATCTTCGAGCCGGCCTTAACGGTAAATTCTGCTACATCGGCATTGGCAAAGGTCAGGCATTTCACGTTGCTGACGTCCGCATCCAGCATCATCTGGTAGATGTGGCTGGCAGCAATCATCTTTTTGTTGATGACGGTGCCGATGTCAAGGCTTTCGGCCATGCCTATGTAGTCGATGTTCTCCACTTCCGCTACGGTTTTGCTGACTCCCATGCGTTTGGCGGCAAGGCAGGCCAGAATATTGGTTTCCGAGTTGCCGGTCAAGGCTACGAAGGCTTCCGTGTTCTTCAGTCCCTCTTCCACAAGTAAGTCCATATCCCGCCCGTCGCCATTGATAATCATGGTGCGGTCGTCAAGCAACTCGGTCAGGCGGTTGCAGCGGTTCAGGTCGTTGTCCACGATTTTCACCTGCATGTAGTCCGGGACGTATTGGGCGGTGCGTACGGCAATCCGGCTTCCACCCATAATCATCACGTTGCGCACATCGGCATAATCTTCCTTGCCGGCTATTTTGCGGATGTAGGGGACGTATTTTCGTGTGGTGGTGAAGTATACGATGTCATGTAGCTTGATGGTATCGTCACCACGGGGAATCAGTGTTTCGCTTCCCCGTTTGATGGCTACCACGTGATAGGGCAGCTCCGGTCCGCCCAACTCATGGAGGGGGATGTTCAGTATCTCGGCTTTTTCGCGCATCTTGGTGCCTATCAGTATCAAGGCTCCTCCGCAGAACTCCCACCATTGGCGTACCCAGCTCATGCGGATGGAGGACACGATTTCCTTGGCGGCAAGCATTTCCGGGTAGATGAGTGAATCGACGCCCAGCTTCTGGAAAAATTCCTTGTTTTTGGGCAGCAGGTATTCGTAGTTGTCAATACGGGCTACGGTCTTCTGTGCTCCCAGATTGTTGGCAAGCATGCATGCGGTCATGTTCCGGCTTTCATCGGGGGTGACGGCTATGAACAAGTCGGCTTCTCCCACTCCCACTTCTTTCAAGCCTTTTATGGAGGTAGGGGAAGCTGTAGCCGTCATCAAGTCAAAGTTGGAGTTCAGTGTGCTCAACTTCTCTTCGTTGTCGTCCATCAGAATGATGTCCTGCTTCTCGCGGGACAGCAACTTGGCCAAGTGTGTGCCTACTGCGCCGGCACCTGCAATAATTATTTTCACTTTTAGTTCGCTGATAGTTGGTGATTAATAGTTGACCTATGGGGTAAATGCTCAAACTGTCAATTTTCAACTATCAATTATCAATTGATTATAGATTCCTTCTTCGTCCATTCCGCAAAGATGGTGCAACTCTTGTATGGTGCCGTGTTCTATGAAGGCATCGGGTACACCGATACGTCTGAAATGGGGAATATAGTCATTGTCCGCCATGAACTCCAGTATGGCACTGCCCATTCCTCCTTTTTTGACACCGTCTTCTATGGTGACGACATGCTGGAAGTTGAGTCCCACCTCGTGCAGCAGGGCTTCGTCGAGCGGCTTGAGAAAACGCAGGTCGTAGTGGGCTATGGAGATTCCTTTGTCCTTCTCCGCACGCTCTATGGCACGTGCGGCCACGTTGCCTATGGGACCGAGGGTGATGACTGCCAGGTCTTTGCCTTCTTTCAGTCTGCGCCCTTTGCCTACGGGGATTTCTTCCAGCGGACATTTCCAATCCAGCAATACGCCGCGTCCGCGGGGATAGCGGATGACGAACGGACCTTGGTCCGGCAACTGTGCCGTGTACATCAGGCGGCGCAATTCATGTTCGTCCATCGGTGAAGATATGGTCAGGTTGGGAATCGGACGGAAATAGGCCAGGTCGAAAACTCCATGGTGTGTCGGTCCGTCTTCTCCTACCAGTCCGGCGCGGTCTAGGCAAAGTACGACGGGGAGGCGGAGCAGGGCGATGTCATGGATGACATTATCGTATGCCCGCTGCATGAAGGAGGAGTAGATGTTGCAGAAAGGCTGCATTCCTTCTTTAGCCATACCGCCCGAGAAAGTGGCTGCATGCCCTTCGGCAATACCCACATCGAAGGCACGGTCGGGCATGGTGTCCATCAGCTTGTTCATAGAGCAGCCGGTGGGCATGGCGGGGGTTACTCCGACGATTTTCGGATTTTCCTTTGCCAGTTCTACCAGCGTTTCCCCAAACACGTCCTGGAAAAGCGGAGGCAAATTGCTGGTATCCGCCTTGAGGCGTTCTCCGGTTTCCGGATCGAATTTGCCCGGTGCATGCCAGATATCCGGATTCTTCTCGGCAGGTTCGAAGCCTTTTCCTTTCACAGTGTGCAGATGCAGTATTTTCGGTCCCTGCATATCTTTGATGTCCCGCAGGACACGGGCTATGTTTTTCACATCGTGTCCATTGATAGGGCCGAAGTAGCGGATGTTCATCCCTTCAAAGATATTCTGCTGCTGGGCGGCCATTGATTTCAGGCTGTTGGCGAAGCGAATCAGCGCTTTGCGGCGGTCCTCGTTCAAAAGTCCCATTTTGAACAGCAGTCTGGATGTCTTGAAGCGCAGCTGGTTATAGCGGTTGCTGGTAGTCAGGTTGAAAAGGTACTGCTTCATGCCACCTACACTTCTGTCTATCGACATGTCATTGTCGTTGAGAATGATAAGAAGGTTGTTGGGGGTGGACGAAGCGTTGTTCAGTCCTTCGAAAGCCAGGCCGCCGCTCATGCTTCCATCACCGATGACGGCGACCACATGGCGGTCTTTCTCGCCTTTTTCGGCAGCGGCAACAGCCATGCCAAGAGCGGCGGAGATTGAATTTGACGCATGTCCGCAGGTGAATGTGTCATAATCGCTTTCCTCTGGTGAGGGAAAAGGACGAACTCCCTTGAATTTACGGTTGGTGGAGAATGCTTCACGGCGTCCGGTCAGTATCTTGTGCCCGTACGCCTGATGGCCTACATCCCAGACTATGCGGTCGTACGGAGTATTGAATACGTAGTGCAGGGCAACGGTCAGCTCTACCGTGCCCAGGCTGGCAGCGAAATGTCCGGGGTTACACGAAACCTCCTTTATAATGTCTTGCCTCAATTCTTTACAGACTTCAGGAAGCTCTTCTACGCTGAGTTGGCGTAAATCCTCGGGAAATGTAATGGTGTTAAGCAAGTTATATGTTGTTGGTTCTGTTCTCATTTCTAATCTGAAGATTACAAAATGCAAAAATAGCAAAAGAAAACGGATGGCGGGAAGTTTTAGAAGGAAAAAAAGCCTCTTTTGTTCACTTCTGTTTTTACTTTCTCTTTGCATACGCCATATTTCTCGTTCAGCCTGCCTATGGTTAAGGGAAAAGATGCCTGATAGTAAATCGTTCCTCCATGGAGAAAATATTGTTCCATCCTGGAGAAAAAATCGTTCCACCATGGTGGAACGATTTTTTCTCCATATAGGAATAATTTAATTTTGGTAGGCAAAGATATTAGTCCTTTCAAAAATTGACTTGTACTTTCGTATGTGTGCATCTATGATAAGAGATGCTTTAAATTTAATGTTTATTGAAAAATACAACTTAATAAATTATTTATTGCAACTTTTTGAGGTTTTGGTTGTTATTTGATATAGTATTATGTATATTTGCGAAGTAGAATATGTCCTATTTATCAATATGTTATACAATTTTGAGTTGTATATAATGATATCCTTGGTTGTAATATGTGTCGGAATGGGGTGTAATCACGAATTGTTAAATGAATAAACAATGAATGATATGAAGAAAAAGCTCAACTTTGGAATTTTGGCTATTATGGGCGTAGTGGTATTTTCCGCTTGCGGTTCTGATAGCGATTTGTTCGACCCGGAAAAGGCGGCGGCTAAGAAAGAGGCACAGTATGCATCGGCTTTCGTGCAGAAGTATGGAGAAATTGCAGTTGATCAGGATTGGGGATTTGGGGCAACACCGACAACGCGTGTTGCTAACACTAATAGCAATCAATGGAAAGATTTTACGGAAGTACCCGAGGGTATTACGGCTACAGAAAAAGAAGTGGTTACGGAATGGTTTAAAACACATCAGAATCCACAATCCATTGGTGTGGATTGGACCGACTTTTTTGTTCAACATGTAAGTGGCTCACACTCTAATATGGATTTTTTGGTTGCAGCATCAGATGAGCATATCAATAATTTTAATGCTACTGAGGGGGCTATAATGCTAATGCAGAATAGTGGAACGTCTTCTTTTGGCTATAGGGTTTCTTTGGATGGTAAAATGCACTATAATTATACTATACAATATATTGGGGGTGCTTATTATGTGGGATTTGACTTTGAAGCTACCGGACAGAACCCAAATCAACAAGTGGCTGCAGATGGGTATTATAGTGATTGGATTGTGAAAATCTCTCCGGCCGTATATACGAATGCGTACAGAATCATAGCAGAAGACCTTGGAGACAGTGATGATTTTGACTTCAACGATGTCGTGTTTGATGTAGCGACCAATGGGGGAGCAACTATCATTACCCTGCAGGCTGCGGGTGGTACTTTGCCTTTGTATATTGAGGTAGGCGGTGATAGCCGTGAAGTTCATGAACTCTTTGGTGTTTCTAATACTACAATGGTAAATACGGATGCTGGGGCAACTAAGGCTCCGGTGATGTACAGAGTTAACGGTACCGGTGCCGTAAATATCAAAGTGGAAGGCCAAAATGCTGAAGTATATACACTGAAAGCAGAGATTGGCAAAGCTCCGCAGAAGATACGTGTAGAGACAAGATATGAATGGACTACTGAGCGTCAGGCTATTAATGATAAATATCCAGGTTTTGCAGATTGGGTGGCTGATCCTACGGCTAATTGGTATTAATAGAATATATAGTATTTTTATTTAAGGCAGATGATATAATGAGAGGTTATATCACCTGCCTTTTTTATATTGAAATTTACTATCTTTGTGGCGTAGCAAGCAGTTGGTACATCATTTTTTCAGAGAAAGTGAATGGTTTATTTATTTCGAACTTATGAATCTTTATACGCCTGTAGAAGTAGTTTCCAGTATGCCCCTTCTTTCGCAAGAGAATAATCTGTTGCTGATGGGTTCTTGTTTTGCGTCCGAGATGGGGCAAAGGCTGGCGGATGCCAAGTTCCGTTGTGACGTCAATCCTTATGGTGTGCTTTATAATCCGTTTTCCATTTCTGCGGCATTGCGTGAAATCATTGCGGGCAGATGCTACAATGAAAACGATATTTTCCTCTTTCATGAACTTTGGCATAGTGCCATGCATCATGGTAGTTTTTCCTCAGTCTCTGCAGAGGAAACATTGGCAGGCATTAACGGGCGTTTGAAAAGCGCCCATGAAAGGCTGGACCGGTTGGATTGTCTGCTGCTGACTTTCGGATCTGCCTGGGTTTATGAAAATAAAAAGACGGGAACTGTAGTTGCCAATTGTCATAAGCAACCTGAGTCCTGCTTTACCCGCCGTATGCTTTCTGTCTGTGAAATAGTATCTGACTACACCTCTTTGCTTTCCGGCTTGCTGGCGCGGATTCCCCGGCTGAAAGTATTGTTCACCGTCAGCCCCATCCGCCACGTACGTGACGGAATGCATGCCAACCAGCTCAGTAAAGCTACCCTGCTACTTGCCGTGAACCAGTTGCAAGCCACTTTCCCGGAACATGTTTTCTATTTTCCGGCTTATGAGCTGCTGCTCGACGAGCTTCGTGACTATCGCTTCTATGCAGAAGACATGGTGCATCCTTCCGAAAGAGCCATTCGCTATGTCTGGGAACGGTTTACCCGGTCGTGCATCTCTGCCGATGCGTTACGGATTATGGAAGAAAGTGAAAATATCCGTAAGATGTTGTCACATAAGCCATTTTATCCCGCTTCAGAAGAGTATAAGCGTTTTTTAGGACAAATTGTGTTAAAAATAGACCAACTTAACGGAAAATACCCGTACTTAGATTTCCAAAAAGAGAGAGAAATATGTCGTATTCGATTGAAAGCATAACCGAAAGTATTGGCGCACGGCGTATGGGAAACGCGCCGGCTACCATAGACTGGCTGCTCACTGACAGCCGTTCCCTGAATTTTCCTGAGGAAACATTATTCTTTGCCTTGACCACCAAGAGGAATGACGGTGCGCGCTATATTACAGATTTATATGCCCGTGGAGTACGTAATTTTGTGCTTAGCGAAGAAAGCTTTAGATTAATGGACAATGGACAATTGACAATTGACAATGCTATGCAGCGTGATGATGCGCAGTCAATTGTCAATTATCTCATTGTTCCCAACCCGCTGAAAGCCCTGCAAAAACTGGCGGAACAGCATCGGAACCAGTTCCAGATACCGGTCATCGGTATTACGGGAAGCAACGGCAAGACCGTTGTGAAAGAATGGCTGCACCAGTTGCTCAGTCCGGAACGTGCCATTATCCGTTCTCCCCGCAGTTATAACTCCCAGATTGGAGTGCCTTTGTCTGTGTGGCAGATGAACGAACAGTCCGAACTTGCTATTTTTGAAGCCGGTATTTCCGAGCCGGGGGAAATGCGCGCTTTGCAGAACATCATCAAGCCTACCATAGGCATCCTGACCAATATAGGAGGGGCTCACCAGGAAAATTTCTTCTCGTTGCAGGAGAAATGCATGGAGAAGCTGACGCTTTTCAAGAATTGTGATGTAGTGATTTATAATGGTGACGATGAGTTCGTCAGCAACTGTGTGGCGAAGTCCATGCTGTCTGCACGTGAGATTGCGTGGAGCCGGAAAGATATGGAACGTCCTCTATATATAAGTAAAGTGGAGAAACGGGATGACTGTACTGTCATTTCCTATCGCTATCTGGATATGGACAATACGTTTACTCTACCGTTCATAGATGATGCTTCCATCGAGAATTCGCTGAACTGCCTGGCCGCATGCCTCTATCTGATGCTTCCTGCCGAACAGATTACAGAACGTATGGCAAGGCTGGAACCCATCGCCATGCGGCTGGAAGTCAAGGAGGGAAAAAACAACTGTCTGTTGATTAACGACAGTTATAATTCTGACCTTGGCTCATTGGATATTGCACTCGATTTTCTTTACCGCCGTTCGCAAAGTAAGGGATTGAGGCGGACTTTGGTTCTTTCGGATATATTGGAGACCGGTCAGAACACGCCGACACTTTACCGACAAGTGGCACAGCTGGTAAACAGCCGTGGCATTGAACGCATCATAGGTGTAGGAAATGAAATATCTTCCTGCGCTGCACGCTTTAATATAGAGAAGACCTTTTATCCGGATACAGCGGCCTTGATACGTGCCATTCAGCGTGGGGAACTTCGCCTTGAAAACGAAATAATTCTGATTAAGGGTGCACGTAAGTTCGGTTTTGACTCCTTGACGGAAGTATTGGAGAAGAAGGTGCACGAAACCATTCTGGAGGTTAATCTTGGAGCGATGATTGCCAATCTGAACTATTATCGTGGCAAGCTGAAGCCGGAAACAAAGATGGTCTGCATGGTGAAAGCCTCCGCTTACGGTGCAGGTTCTTATGAGATAGCCAAGACTTTGCAGGAACATCATGTCGATTATCTTGCCGTGGCGGTTGCCGACGAAGGCTCCGAACTCCGCAAAGCGGGCATCACTGCGAACATCATTATCATGAATCCTGAGATGACTGCTTTCAAGACCATGTTCGATTACAAGCTGGAGCCCGAAGTATATAGCTTCCATCTGCTGGACGCTTTGATTAAAGAAGCGGAAAAGGAAGGTATCACAAACTTCCCCATCCACATAAAGCTGGATACCGGTATGCACCGCCTGGGGTTTGCTCCGGAGGATATGCCCCGGCTGATAGAACGGCTGAAGGGACAGAATGCTGTGATTGCCCGTTCCGTCTTCTCGCATTTGGTAGGGAGCGATTCGCAACAATTCGACAGTTTTACACGCCGGCAGATAGAAATGTTCGAGAAAGCGTCCATGGAATTGCAGGAGGCTTTTCCGCATAAGATACTTCGCCATATCTGCAATTCCGCAGGTATCGAGCGTTTCCCCGGGGCGCAATTCGATATGGTGCGCCTGGGTATCGGCCTCTATGGTGTCAATCCCATAGACAATTCCATTATGAATAATGTGAGCACGTTGAAGACTACCATCCTCCAGATACGTGATGTTCCCGAAGAGGATACGGTGGGGTATAGCCGGAAAGGGCATCTCACCCGTCCGTCGCGTATAGCGGCTCTTCCCATCGGTTACGCCGACGGCCTGAACCGCCATCTTGGAAATGGACATGCCTATTGTCTTGTAAACGGCCAACGGGCAGCCTATGTAGGGAATATCTGCATGGATGTCTGTATGATTGACGTGACGGACATCGATTGCAAGGAGGGTGACAGTGTGGAAATTTTTGGTGACCATCTGCCTATAACCGTTCTTTCCGATGTACTCGAAACTATTCCTTATGAGGTGTTGACAAGCGTTTCTACACGGGTAAAACGTATTTATTATCAAGACTGAAGATAGGGGGCAGGGATTAGGGATTAGGGATTGCGATAAAATTAATCCTTAATCCTTAATCCCTAATCCTTAATTTTCCTATCTTTGCACTATAATTAATCAGATATAACTATGACAAACTTACTTTTATTAGGCTTTCTGCCCAGCGGTTCCGAATGGATAATTATTGCATTGGTCATCTTGCTGTTGTTTGGTGGTAAGAAAATTCCCGAATTGATGCGTGGTTTGGGCAAAGGAGTGAAGAGCTTCAAGGATGGTGTGAATGAAGCCAAAGAAGAGATAAACAAGGCTCAGGAAGATTTGGATAAACCGGCTGAAAAGAAATAAAGGAACAAGGGTATTTATTATTTGACAATTTACTATTTACTATTTGATACTCTGAGAAGTTCAGGAGTATGGGTAGGCTTGTTGCCTTTTCCACAGCGCAGCCCAAATAGTAAATTGTAAATTGTCAAATAGTAAATCCCCGCAGCGCAGCCCAAATAGTAAATAGTAAATTGTCAAATAGTAAATCCCTTTATGTCAGAAAAAGAACTAACCTTTTGGGACCACTTGGACGAGTTGCGCCGGGTGTTGTTTCGTGTACTCGGTGTGTGGTTTGTATTGGCTATCGGTTATTTTATTGCCATGCCTTATCTGTTTGACAATGTGATATTGGCTCCTTGCCATAACGACTTCATTTTCTATGACTTGCTGCGCTGGATAGGGCAGAGACTGGATTTGCAGGATGAATTCTTTACCCAGGAGTTTCATGTGAAGCTCGTCAATATCAATCTTGCCGCACCGTTCTTTGTCCACATGTCTACCGCTTTCTGGATGTCGGTGGTAACGGCTGCTCCTTATACTTTCTATGAAATCTGGCGCTTTGTAAGCCCTGCACTCTATCCAAACGAGCGTAAAGGGGTGAGGAAAGCGCTGGGTATAGGTACGGTGATGTTCTTCATCGGTGTGTTGCTGGGGTATTTTATGGTCTATCCGCTGACATTGCGTTTCCTTTCCACTTATCAATTGAGCGCAGCCATCGAGAATCAAATTTCCCTGAACTCGTACATCGACAATTTCATGATGTTGGTGCTTTGCATGGGACTGGCATTCGAACTGCCGCTGGTGACATGGCTGCTTTCCCTGCTGGGACTGGTGCACAAGACCTTTTTGCGGAAATACCGCCGTCATGCTGTTGTCATCATTGTTATTGCCTCGGCCATCATTACTCCGACCGGTGACCCGTTTACCTTGACAGTAGTGGCGGTGCCGCTTTATCTGCTCTATGAGTTGAGTATCCTGATGATAAAGGATAAAAAGACTGATGATGAAGCGGAAGAAGTGGAGACAGAGGAATGATGGATTGTGAAGTAAAGGAATATTTTAGTATATTGCTGGAAGCCTGCCACGTTGAGGAAATCTCCTTGGACGTGGCCTATCGGCAATTGCGCGAGTTGCTGGAGCGTTTGTGCCGTACACAGATGCCCGACGGCAGCTTGCAGATGACGGACCTTTCTGCACGTATCAGTTTCGTGGCTTCGAAGGCCGGACTTTCCACCGTGGAACAGAACCGTCTGCATACCTTCCGGCTGACCTCCAATGCTATTCTGAACCGCCAGGCGGAACCGCAACGTGAACAGTTGTTGCGTGATGCCAAGACACTGGCATTCTTTGTCAAGCGCTTGACGGGGGAGGAGATACCTGCCGAACTTTATCGCCTGCTACCCCGTGCGGATGCCACCTATATAGTGGCACCGCCCGCCAAAGAACGGATAAAGCGCATGCGCGTCTGTTTTCAGTATGCCGATGATACTTATTTATATGTACTGCCCGTAGACACTGTAGCCGATGAGCCGTTGCGTGTCCGTTATAATGTACCTCAGATTAATGAAGAGTTTGCAGAAATCTGCCGGATTCTGTGGCGGCATGCCCAGGTCAATCTGCTGGATGTTACGGTGGACGAAGTCGGCATACTCACCCCTTCCTTTATTATACTTGAGCCCGATTACTTGATAGACATCAGTTCGCTTGCCGAATGCTTCAAGGATTACGGGCATCATCCTGCCAATTATATCCTGGCACGGCTCCAGTCGCCAGACAATACCCGTCCGTTACTGTTGGGTAATATTGCCAACCTCTTTCTGGACGAATGGATTCATGCCAAGGAGGCACCCGATTATTTGGCATGCATGAAGAAGGCCTTCCGTTCTTATCCCATCGAGCTGGCAGCATGTGCCGACCTGCGCGACCGGGAGAAGGAAGCTGAATTCTTTTCCGATTGCAAGCGCCATTTCGATAATATCCACCGGACGGTGACAGAAACATTTCGTGCATCCGGCTATGAGCTCGATAGGACTGATGCCGTGCTGGAACCCTCTTACATCTGTGAAGCATTGGGTTTGCAAGGGCGTCTGGACTACATGCAGCGGGATATGACCTCGTTCATTGAAATGAAGTCCGGTAAGGCGGACGAGTATTCCATCCGTGGTAAGGTGGAGCCTAAAGAAAACAATAAGGTGCAGATGTTGCTCTATCAGGCTGTGTTGGAGTATTCTATGGGAATGGACCATCGACGTGTAAAGGCTTATCTGCTCTATACCCGTTATCCGTTGCTTTATCCGGCGCGTCCTTCGTGGGCAATGGTGCGCCGTGTGATGGATGTGCGTAACCGGATTGTAGCCAATGAATATGGCATCCAGTTACGGAATAGCCCACAGTATACGGCAGAGCGCCTGAAAGACATCCATCCGGATACCTTGAATGAGCGCGGTTTGGACAATACCTTGTGGAAACGCTTCCTTTGCCCCTCCATCGATGCCGTAGCGCAACGCATCCGTTCGCTTTCGTCGTTGGAACAAAGCTATTTTTATACGCTCTATAACTTTATAACCAAGGAACTCTATACCTCCAAATCTGGAGATGTGGATTATGAAGGACGTACCGGTGCTGCCGCCCTCTGGCTTTCCACACTGGCTGAGAAATGTGAGGCAGGTGAAATTCTGTACGATTTGGCTATTTGCGAGAATCATGCGGCAGATGCGCATAAACCGTATTTGTCACTCAGAACGAAGCAAATGGTTGCTTCCCGGCAGGAGCGGGTTCTGCCCAATTTCCGTCAGGGTGATGCGGTGGTTCTTTACGAACGGAATACGGATACCGACAACGTTACCAACAAGATGGTGTTTAAAGGTAATATAGAGCGCATATCCGATAACGAGGTCTGTATCCGTCTTCGTGCCACTCAGCAGAATGCGGGTGTATTGCCTGCTGCTAGCCTTTATGCCATAGAACACGACTATATGGACACCTCCTTTCGTAGCATGTATCTGGGACTTTCCGCTTTCCTTTCTGCCACTCAAAGACGGCGTGATTTGTTGTTGGGGCAGCGCCCTCCCGAGTTCGATGCTTCTTTGGATACTGGTATTGCGACCGCTCCGGATGATTTTTCGCGGATTATTCTAAAAGCGCAGGCTGCCCGCGACTATTTCCTTTTAATCGGTCCGCCGGGTACCGGCAAGACCTCTCGCGCGCTGCGGGGCATGGTAGAAGCCTTTTACCGGGAGGGGAAACAGATTCTACTGCTTTCGTATACCAATCGTGCTGTAGATGAAATCAGTAAGGCGCTGGCTTCCATTGAGCCTGAAATAGACTTTATCCGTTTAGGCAGTGAGTTGTCTTGCGATGACTCATTCCGCCCGTATCTGATTGAGAATGTGTTGGAATCTTGTGCCACTCGGCGGCAGGTGCAGGAGCGCATTGCCCGTTGCCGTGTTTTTGTCGGTACGGTTGCCACGCTTTCTTCCAAGACCGAACTTTTCCGGTTGAAGACTTTTGATGTAGCGATTGTGGATGAGGCTACCCAAATTTTGGAACCACAACTGCTGGGATTACTCTGTACCCGCAATCCCGCAGGCGCGGATGCCATCGGCAAATTTATTTTGATAGGTGACCATAAGCAGCTACCCGCAGTGGTCTTGCAGTCGTCCGAGCAGTCGGAAGTGTGTGACGAAGCTTTGCAGGCCATCGGATTGTATAATTTGAAAGATTCCCTTTTCGAACGCCTTTATAGGAATCTCTCCAAGGAAAGTGCCAATCGCCAGGCATCAACCTCTCATTCTTCATCTTTTATCCCTCATCCCTCCTACGACATGCTCTGCCGTCAGGGTCGTATGAATATCGAGGTAGCTTTGTTTCCTAACCGGGCTTTTTACGGTGGTCTGTTGGAACCGGTTGGTCTGCCGCACCAGCAGGGAGAGCTGATTCTTGCTCCTGAGCTGTGTGATTGTGAGTTTGCCGGCTTGCTGACTCGTCGTGTCGCTTTTCTGCCTGCCGCAGTCGAACCGCCGGCACAGTCGGCCAAGATGAACCATTCGGAGGCGCGGATTGTGGCACGGTTGGCAGCGGCTATCTATCGGCAGTATGCAGCTGTTTCCGGTTTCAACCCGGCTGTCACTTTAGGTGTCATCACTCCTTATCGCAGTCAGATAGCCTTGATTAAGAAAGAGATTGCTGCTTTGGGTATTGCTCCTTTGGAGGATATATTGGTAGACACCGTGGAACGCTTCCAAGGTAGCGAACGGGATGTTATTATCTACTCTTTCTGTGTGAACCGGGCTTATCAGTTGAAGTTTCTGGCAAATATGACGGAGGAAAACGGTACTCGGATTGACCGGAAATTGAATGTTGCCCTTACTCGTGCCCGCAGGCAGATGTTTATGACAGGAGTGCCGCAACTATTGAAACTTAATCCTATTTATGCCGAGCTCTTGTCTGTAGTTTGCCATTCGTAACCGTCTTATTTAGTAAATCTTAAATATTTTCTGCTTCTTTATAGAGTTTATTAATAACGCTGTGTGAGATAAACCATTATCTTTGCATCACGTTTTTTTCATAGAGATTTAGATTTAAGGTTAGAAGAATTGTGGAAGTCGTGAGACTTCCCTTTTTTTCATCTTAAATTGTGTTCCATTTACAGTTTTTTGTTTTTGACTGTAATTGAACGAAGAAAAGCCATTTCGTGAGAAAAGGCTTTTTTTGTGCGGAGTTTGCAAGGCATGTAATGCAGTTTGCAAACTCCGCATGATTCTGAATATCTATATAGAGACTTCTGATTAGTCCACTATAATCGGTTTGTACTTCGGAACCAGTGCCTTCATGATGCACCAGCCTATCAGGTAGGACACTGCACATACACAGAAGATGATGAAATATCCGGCAGGCTTGCCCTGGAATCCAAGAAATACCATTTGTGTCTTGTCGGCATAGTCGAACAGCAAACCGGAACTCATGTTGATAAGGAATGAGCTGATACCGCCCGCCATACCTCCGATTCCCACAATGGTGGCAATGGTGCTCTTGGGAAACATATCACCTACCACAGAATAGATGTTGGCCGACCAGGACTGATGGGCAGCGCCTGCAATACCTATGATGATAATCGGGAACCAATAGGCTTGTTCGCCAAATACTTCCTTGTTGCCCAATGGCTGTGCAAACAATGCCAATAGCGGGAACAGTGCAAAGATGAACATGGCCTGCATGCGTGCGGCGTAGGGGTTCTTACCGGTTTTGTTGATAATGATGGTGGGCAATTTCCCGCCATAGACGGACAACATCGTGATGGCATAGAGCACAAAGATAAGCATCTGTGCCGTGGGAGTATCTGAGGAGAATCCGTAAACGTCCGAAATGTATGCGGGTGCCCAGAAGAGGAAGAACCACCATACACCGTCAGTCATGAATTTGCCGAAAAATACAGCCCAGGTTTGCGGATATTTGAAACATTGCAGGAAAGAAATGCTCTTTTCATCCTTGGTTGTCGGAGTAGTCGCCTTTTTATCCTTCTCATTGTCTTTGTCTTGTTCTATATATGCCAGCTCAGCTGCGTTTACGTGTGGATTTTCATCAGGTTTCTTGTACATGAATATCCACAGTCCCATCCAGATGAAACCCAATCCGCCGATAACGATAAAAGCCATTTCCCAGCCGTTGCCCACGCCCATGCGTTGGAAGTAGCGGGCCAGGGTAGGGATACACAATGGGGCTATCAGTGCTCCGATGGTAGAGCCGGCATTGAATATGGAAGTGGAGAAGGCACGGTCTTTCTTTGGAAAATATTCGGCAGTCACCTTGATGGCGGCAGGAAAGTTTCCTGCTTCACCGATGCCCAGTATGATACGGGCGGCAATGAAGTAGTAAACGCTGGTGATGGCTATGGTAGAGGCCAATGCACCGGTAGCGCTAATCATGTTGGCGGCATTTTCAATGCCGAGGGTCATTTCTGTGGCAAGTCCGCAGAGGGCGTGCATACAAGCACCGATAGACCATACGGCAATGGCCCATAAATACCCTTTTTTCGTTCCCATCCAGTCGATGAAACGTCCGGCAAACAGATTGCCTAAGGCATAGACGATGGAAAAGATAGCTGTGATGTAGCCGTAGTGTGTATCGGTCCAGTGGAATTCGGGGGAGATGAAATCTTTCCAGGTCAATGAAAGAACCTGGCGGTCGAGGTAATTGACGGTTGTCGCGAAGAATAGCATGGCGCAGATAATCCAACGGTAATTGGTCATCCGCCCTGCGGTGTTTTGAAATGTACTCATGATAATAGATTTATATTTTGATGCAAATGTAGGGGTTTGTGTGTTGTTCGAGGTGTAATATTGAGTAAAAAGGATGTAGAAAATGACAAAAATAGGCATGGATTATTTAAGTCCATGCCTATCGGACGTTGCAGGGCAACTTTATTTCATATCGATGTATTTGATTTCGTCTTTGTCGCTGTATTTCAGGTTTTCACCGCCCATACCCCAGATGAAAGTATAGTTGCTGGTTCCGGCAGCAGCGTGGATGGACCATTCGGGAGAAGTGATGGCTTGTTCGTTGTGCAGCCATATCAAACGTTCTTCCTGCGGTTCGCCCATCAGGTGACAGATAGCGTTGCCGGGTTTCAGGTTGAAGTAGTAGTAAGCTTCCATGCGGCGAGTGTGCGTGTGGGCAGGCATGGTATTCCATACAGAGCCGGGAGCCAGTTCCGTGAGTCCCATCTGCAACTGGTTGGTACCGCCGTCTTTCACTCTTTCCAGTACATCTTTCACAATCAGCTGGTTTACGATACGGTCGTTGCTGTCTTCCATTTTTCCATAATGGTCGGAGATGCCCAGTGCATATTTCTTGGG
The DNA here is from genome assembly GCF_003602995.1 of Bacteroides sp. AF25-38AC. Taxonomy (NCBI): domain Bacteria; kingdom Pseudomonadati; phylum Bacteroidota; class Bacteroidia; order Bacteroidales; family Bacteroidaceae; genus Bacteroides; species Bacteroides sp. AF25-38AC. Next base: position 47,101 of record NZ_QTMD01000006.1, read on the forward strand.
GTTGGCTTTCTGAAGCTTGGCATCGGTGGTAATCAGCTGAGTAACATAGGGTTTGTAGGCCGGGGCCGAGTTGATGTAGAACTTGGCGGGATTGGTAGCGTCGTTGCTCTTGAAGGTTACTTCCTTATTTCCGCAGCCTACGTAAAGGGCTTCCTTATACTTCATGGGGTATTCCTTACCGTCTACAGTAACCACTCCGTCACCGCCGGTATTGATGACACCCAGTTCGCGGCGTTCGAGGAAGTAAGTGATTTCCGGACCCAGTTCACGGAACACTTCCAACTTCAATGTCTTGTTCACCGGCATGGCGCCACCGTAAATCAATCGGTCGTAGAGGGTGTAGGTTACGTTGATTTCATCCGGAGCCATCACTTTGTCCATCATGAATCTGCTGCGCAGAAGTTCCGTGTCATAATGCTTCACGTCCTGCGGATGGCAGGCGGTCTGCACTTTGTAATTCACTTGGGCATTGGCTGCCATGGCAGCTGCTCCCATCATAAATGCAAGTACTAACTTTTTCATAATCCGTTACTATTTAATTTTTAACTTTTAATTTTTGATTGATTTCTGGTATTTGATGATAGCACGACGGTTCATAATCATCAGGAACAATGTGCATAATACAAGGATACCGGAGCCTATCCATTTCAACGAGTAGGTCAGGTGGAAAATGACCCAAGCAAAGGGGCTGGATGCAAAATCCAGTGCGCCGCCTTCAAAGCCGGCGGGGATATTCACGGCAGCATCTTGTGTCTTCTCGTATACATCGTGGGCTGCTTGTGTGAAATAGGGGGCGAGGTCTGTTACGAAATAAAGACCGATGGTCAGTACAACGAGTCCGATGATGAACGTCTTTACTACATTTCCTTTCGTGATGGGCAGTACCAGTGGGAAGAGGTAGAACATTCCGGCCAGCGATGCCAGAGGCAGGAACTGGTTACCCGGCAGGATGACAGCCAGCAGTATGGTTACGGGAATCAGCAGCAGGGAAACCACCAGCGTTGCAGGATGGCCGATAACCAATGCGGGGCTCATACCGATGTTCAGGCCGACAGCACCTTTGAACTTCTTGGCAATCAGCTCGCGGGTAGCATCAGAAATAGGCTTCAAGCCTTCGATGAACAAAGCGGTGATACGCGGAATCAGCTCCATTACGGCGCCCATCTTGATACCCAAACCTAATATATAAGGTATCTTGTCTACCAGTTCCTGACCGTTCTTGCAAGACAAAGCACCGATACCGCAACCGACCAGAATACCCAGGAACAGAGGCTCACCCAGCAAACCGAATTTCTTCTTCATGCCTTCCGCATCAATGTTCAATTTGTCAAAACCGGGGATTTTGTCCAATGCTTTATTGATGACTACGGCAAATGGAACGAAACCTGCGCAGAAAGGCTGGGGAATGGAGATACCCTCCATCTTGTCGTAGAATCCCTGGAATTTGTCGGCGGTATAGTCGGCCATAATCAGGGTAATGATGTAGCAGATAATAGCGGCGAAGAAACCCCACCAGATATTGTCGCTGGCAAAATAAACGACTGCGCCGATAAATGCGAAATGCCAGTAGTTCCAAAGGTCGATATTGACCGTACGGGTCGTTTTCGTTAATAACATCAGAAGATTTACTCCCAAACATACCGGAATGATGAATGCACCCACCGATGTGTTATAGGCTACAGCCGCAGCTGCAGGCCATCCCATATCGAATACTTTCAACTGAAGACCGTAAATTTCAACGACTTGGCTCAGAGCAGGACCGAGGCTGCTGGTCAACAGCGCAGTGACAACTGACAGACCTACGAAACCGACACCTACCAGCAGACCACTCTTTAGCGCCTTACTGAATTTGATGCCGATGCATACTCCCAAAATTGTAAAGATTATAGGCATCATCACTGCTGCTCCTAAGCCGATGATATAGCCGAAAACTTGTTCCATTCTCTTGTGATTTAATTAGGTAATTGAGTTTGTTTTTGCAATAGTATGAATTAAAAACCGGGTCAAAAATAAGACCTTTTCTCAATTAATCAAACTCGAAAAGCATAATTATTTAGTAAATGGGACAATTTTGGACGAAATTGGTCGTTATCGTGCACAAAATTGCTCGTTTTCGTACACGAAAACCAAATAATACACTCTCTGCATTGAAAAGTATACATAGGAAAAACAACAATTTTGGGTGGAGTGAACTTTAATCCAGTTTACTGTGTTATTATAAGACATTGAAACAAACCGGACTATAATGATATATTTGATTTTTTTATTGGCAATAGGACTATTGGTCGGATGGAGCTTATGGAAAGCTCCATCCGATATTGATTTATGGGGAAAAGATTTAGAGGATTGATAGTTATATTGGTTATATTCTGAAAATTTAACTATATTAGCGCCCGAAAAGCATAAATATGGCGCTAAATCTGATAAAAAAGGATAAATCCCACTCTGTTGTAAGCATTAAGCTGGATGAGCAAGAGTTTCATAATATTTTTAAGGAATATTATGCGGCGCTTTGTTCTTTCGCGTTCCAATACATGGAGGATGCGGATATGTCAGCAGATATAGTACAAGACGTATTTGCCAAGTTGTGGCAGATAAGAGACGATTTCTTTTATCTTCATCAGGTGAAAGCTTTTCTTTATACGGCCGTACGTAACCATGCCTTGAACGAACTTGAGCATTCGAAGGTAGCTCATGAATACGAGCAAAAGATTATAGCCAAAAAAGCAGATGCTTTTTTTCGTGATGCGATTGTGGAAGAAGAGACTTTCCGGATTCTGTCAGAAGCTATAGAGAAACTTCCTACCCAAATGAGAGCCATCATGCAGTTGGCTCTGGAAGGTAAAAAGAATGCAGAAATAGCAGAGCGTCTCAATGTCTCTCCCGAAACGGTACATACTCTTAAAAAAGTGGCTTATAAAAAGCTTCGTGCATTCCTTACCGATTATTATTATTGCCTTCTGTTATTTATCTAAAAGCACATTTTTTTCTATTTTTTCAAAAAAAAGTCTTTATCGATTCACCATGTTTTCATTTTGGCTTGTATTATCATTAAAGATAGACTAAAACATGCCAAATTATGATAAAAGAGTACTTTCATATAGCTCATCTTATTTCCAGGCACCTATCCGGTGAAGTAACACCGGAAGAGAGCCGTTTTTTGGATAAATGGCGCAAAGAGAGCAAAAGCCATGAGCAGCTTTTCCAAAAGATTTGTAGTGATGAACATTATGCACAGCACGAAATTCGTAAAATGGAGTTTGATTCGCAGGCTGGATGGAAAGGTGTCGAAACACGTATCAAGAGGATGGAGCTCAGAAGGAGACATTTGAAACTGTTACGGTACGTTGCTCTTTTTATTGCACCGGTGCTGATATTGGTTTTTGCATTTCAGGATATTTCTGTACCCCATGTCATGGATGGCAATCAATTATTGGCTGCCCAGCAAATACTGCCGGGTGGAGCCAAAGCTATTCTTACATTGGATAATGGGGAAACGGTTTATCTGGATGAGAATGCCGATGGGCGGCAGTTGCAGTTGGCTGGTAAACAAATACAGATAGATTCGACGACCTTGAACTACAGCGCTGCAGACGGGCAGGTTGTGCTGTCAGCTTTGGCATATAATAAAGTTGAAGTGCCTCGAGGCGGTGAGTATACACTTGTTCTGAATGATGGTACAAAAGTACATCTGAATTCAATGAGCAGTCTACGTTTTCCGCTTGCTTTCGAAGCAGGGAAGCGGGAAGTGGAATTGGCGGGAGAAGCTTATTTTGAAGTAAATAAGACCGGTCATCCCTTCATTGTATCGACTCAAGGTATGCAGATTGAGGTGTTGGGAACAACTTTCAATATTTCGGCCTATCCGGGTGAAGAATATCAGGCGACTCTTGTCAGTGGTTCTGTTAAGGTGGACACCGGGGAGGGACAGAGTCTTGTCTTAAAACCTTCACAGCAGGCATCATTAATTCCCGGGAGCGGGAATATACAAGTGCGTACAGTAGATACTGCCTTCTATACATCATGGGTGAAGGGAAAAATCAATTTTAAAGATCAACGGCTGGAAGATATTATGAGAATCCTTTCAAGGTGGTATAATATTGAAGTGGACTATTCAGACGAAGCGTTAAAGAACCTGCGTTTCGGTTGCTATGTGAACCGTTATGAGGAAATAGCTCCTTTCCTTGAGCTACTGGAAGCGACGGAAAACATACATGTCAAAATCAACGGTAAAACTATTATATTCTATAAATAACCATTTAATAATTTAATTATGACTAAGGAACAGAGCTACACCAGGTTTTGGGAAGGTAGTAAACGTATGTGGATTACATTCCTGTTTTTCAGTTTTATTATGATTGGCTTTGTGCAGGCTGCCAATACGGCGTTTGCCCAGACAACAGTTACTGTAAATGTGCAGGACGCCACTTTAAGTGACGTGTTATGGGAAATTCAACGCCAGACGGATTTTACTTTCATTTATAGTACAAATGACGTAAAGAATGTCAAGGTACGTAATTTGAGGGTCACGAATGGAAAAATCGCAGCAGTGCTGGATGAATGTCTTAAGAATAGCGGATTGGCTTATGTCGTAAAAGACGGGGCCATTGCTATCCGTCCAGCCAATGAAGTGAATGCTGTGAAGGCAGTAGAACAAGCTAATGTTATTTCCGGAACAGTGGTGGATGAGACCGGTGAGCCCGTCATTGGAGCCAATGTTTTGGTCAAAGGTACTACAAACGGTCAGATTACCGATTTGAATGGAGGTTTCTCTATCAAGGTGGAGCATGCATCGGCTACCTTGCTTGTCTCTTATGTCGGCTATGTTCGTCAGGAAGTGAAAGCTACTTCGGGTAAGATATTGAAGATTGTATTGGTGCCGGATGCAAATATGATGGAAGAGGTGGTTGTAACTGGTTACGGTACATTCAAGAAATCTGCTTATGCGGGTTCGGCTGCCAGTGTGAAGAATGAAAAGATTGCCGATGTGCCTTCCGTTTCTTTCCAGGATTTGTTGCAGGGAAATGCTACGGGTGTACAGTTTACTTCTGCTTCCGGCCAGCCGGGTTCTTCAGCTTCTTTGAGTATTCGTGGTATGGGCTCTTTCAATGCCTCCAACTCTCCGCTGTATGTTATTGATGGAGTGCCCGTTACTTCCGGTTCGATAAACTCCATCAGTTCGGATGGTGGTCTGGATGCCATGTCAACCGTCAACACTTCGGATATTGAGAATATTACGATTATCAAGGATGCCGCTGCTGCATCACTCTACGGTTCGCGCGCTGCGAATGGTGTGGTTCTGATTACGACGAAGAAAGGTAAAACCGGTAAGGCTTCTATCAGTTTGAAAGCCGATTGGGGATTCAGTGACTTTGCTATGGATTATCGTCCTACTTTGAGCGGAGCAGAACGTCGCGAATACATATACAATGGTATGGTGCTTGGACAACAGCGCAGCGGCAAATCGGATGCGGATGCCATAGCTTATGCTGATAAGAATATCGACAAATATGCTCCGGTTCCCTGGTGCGGCTATACGGATTGGGGAGATTATCTGTTCAAGAAAGGAAGCCATTCCAGTTATGAGGCTTCCATATCCGGAGGAACTGACAAATTCAAATACTATTCTTCATTGTCCTATCTCAACCAAGAAGGTATTGTAAAAACATCGGGGCTGGAAAGAATTACCGGACGTTTGAATGTTGATTTTCAGGCTACGGATAAATTGAAATTCGGTGCCAACATCATGTTTACCAATCTGAATCAGGATGTATATAGTGAAGGAACCGGTTATACTGCTCCTTTCTACTCCAGCGTAAGCAAATTGACGCCTTCAGATCCGGTTTACAATGAAGATGGAAGCTATAACCAGGACTTGATTTCGTTGTCAAGAAGAAATCCCGTTCTTGCCCAGGAGTACAATTACCAGCGTGAGTATGTTACCCGTATGTTCAATACGATTAATGCCGAATATGAATTTATCAAGGACTTGAAGTTAAAGTCTATTTTGAGCTATGACTATAACATCAGTAAGGGTAAAGAATGGAAAGACTCCCGTACCTCCGACGGTGAGAAGAATAATGGTGGAGCCGAAAAGGCATATAGTGAATATAACAAGTTGGTGTGGTCAAACCAGTTGACTTACAAGACTACTATCCAAAAGGACCACAATTTGGATGCCCTTGTCGGATATGAAATCGATTCCAAGTACAATGATTTCTTGTCGGGATATGCTACTAACTTCCTGACTCCGATAAAGAATGACATTGCCAACGGGCAGACTTTAGAGAGCATAGATGGTTCTTCCAAGAGGTCAAGAATGGTTTCTTACATCACCCGTCTCAACTATGACTACAAGAACAAGTATTATCTGGGTGGGAGCTATCGTATGGATGGCAGTTCACGTTTGCACAGAGATAATCGCTGGGGAAGTTTCTGGTCTGTTTCAGGAGCATGGCGTATTATCGAAGAGGATTTCATGAAACCCACGTCCAAATGGCTGACCGATTTGAAACTCCGTGCATCCTACGGTGTGAATGGTACGTTGCCCTCCGACTTATACGGCTATATGGGCTTGACGAGCCTTAGTGGCGGCTATATGGAGAATCCTGCATTGATTCAGTCGCAGATTGAAAATAGGGATTTGGAATGGGAAACGAATTACAACTTGAATATCGGTCTGGACTTCGGCTTCTTCAACCGTTTGAACTTCACTTTGGAGTACTATACCCGTACTACTAAGAACCTTTTGATGGACTGTCCCGTATCTATGACTACCGGTTTCAGTTCCTATCTGATGAATATCGGTGAGGTGAAGAACCAGGGTGTGGAATTGGAAATCAATTCCAAGAACATTGTGTCCAAAGACTTTGACTGGTCTACCTCTTTCACCCTTTCGCACAACAAGAATAAGATTGTGAAACTGGACGGCGAACAGACCCAGATTATCAGCGGCTCGCAGATTCACATGATTGGCAAGTCCTACCGTACATTCTACATGATAGAATTTGCCGGAATCAACCCCGAGACCGGTGCACCTCAGTTCTATACCAACGACGTGGACGAGAATGGAAACTATATCAAGGAAATCACAGAGAATAACAAGGATGCCAAAGCCATTCCTCTGAAGAAACATGCCGAGCCCAATGTGACCGGTGGTCTCTCTAATACTTTGCGTTACAAGTGGTTCGATTTGAGCTTCATGTTCTCTTATCAGTTCGGTGCTTATGGATATGATAACTGGGCACAGAAAACAGAACATGGCGGCAAGGACTTTACTCTTAATATTCCGGCCTATTATCGTGACAATTGGAAGCAACCGGGAGATATCAGTAAATATGAAGTGTTTATAGAGAAGCCGGCGGTAGCCATGAATGGCGTTACCACTACCCGCCGCTTGCACAGCACGGACTTTATCCGTCTGAAAACGTTGACTTTCGGTGTGACCGTTCCTAAAACATGGACCCGGAAAATCGGCGTAAACAGCCTGCGCCTTTACGCATCTGCCAACAACTTGTGGACTTGGGCCGCTTACGATTTCTATGATCCGGAATCAGTCAGTGCAGGTACAGCCGGCTGGGGAACACCTCCTTTGAAAACAGTAACTTTCGGTCTTAATTTGAATTTCTAACCTCATAATAAAGAAACACAATGAAAGCATTAAAATATATGATGATGGGGATGTTGGTCAGCCTGACCGCCTCCTGTGGCAATGACTGGCTTGATGTTGAATCCAGTACAAAGATTCCGACTGAAACCGCCATACAGAATCTGGATGATGTGGAATATAGCTTGAACGGTATCTACGACGTGATGCGCAGTACCAACTATTACTCGGGCCGTATGATTTATTACGGAGACGTGACGGGTGACGATACGCAGTCCATAAAGACCGGAAAGCGTACCACCAGCTACTATATGCTGGACTATACAAAGGATTCCGGTCCGTCTTCCCACTGGTCTTATGCCTATAAGATTATCCAGAATTGTAATATCATTTTGTCTCAAATAGACGGATTGGATGTCAGTGAGGATGATACGGAATACTTCAACGACCTGAAAGGCCAGACCTTGGCTCTCCGTGGATTTGCCTTGTTCGACCTGACCCGTTTCTTCGGCTATCCGTATGCCAAGGATGGAGGAGCTTCTTTGGGAGTGCCTATTGTGACCGAAGTATCCAATACGGAAAACAAGCCGTCGCGCAATACCGTTGCCCAGTGTTATGAGGCAATCATCAAGGATTTGAAGGAAGGTGCTGACCTGCTGGATGAAGAATTCAACAAGGGTAAGATTAATAAGTGGGCGGCAATGCTGTTGCTGAGTAGAGCCTATTTGTATATGGAAGATAATCAGAATGCCTTGATTACGGCTGAAGCTGCCATTGCGGGAGCGGAAAAGAATAAGTACCGTTTGTGGACCAATGATGAGTATGGCACGATATGGGGAACTGATTTTGCCTCTTCCGATCCGGGAGAAGTCTTGTTTGAGTTGGTGAATCTGACAGTGGACGGCGTTGGCAAAGAAAGTGTGGCTTACCTTTGTTGGCAGGCGGGTTATGATGATTATTGCCTGACCAGTTCTTTCTATGAACTGATGCAGGAAGATCCGGATGATGTCAGGAATCAGGCATATACGGTTGTTCCTAAGACAAAGAGAGCTTACATAGCCAAGTATCAGCCGCAAAGCGGCAAGGCTGTGGAAGATTCCAATATTCCAGTACTTCGTCTGTCCGAACTTTATCTGATTGCTGCCGAAGCGGCTGTAAAGCTCAATAACAATGACAAGGCTGTAAAGTATCTGGATGCTATTGTCAGCCGTGCCAATCCGGAAAAGACCGTGCAGGGTAAGACGGTGACGTTGGATGATGTTCTGTTGGAACGCCGTAAAGAGTTGTTCGGTGAAGGACACCGTTTCTTCGACGCCCTTCGTAATCATCAGACTATCGTGCGCAAGGAGTCGACCAAGGAATTTCCGGAAATAGCCGAGACTTCACATCTGAAGATGGTGGATGAGAGCGTATCTTTTGATTGGAACTATTATCGTGTAGTATTGCCCATTCCTAAGGCGGAGATGAATTCCAATCCGAATATGCAGCAGAATCCGACTTATGGTGATTAATTCCAAAAAAGCGAGAATATGAAGTATCAGACTACTATTGTAAAGTCTTTTTTTACTGTATTTATTCTAACCTTCATCAGTTCCGGCCTAAGTGCCGGAACTCTTGGTTTAGACGGTAAGAAGAAGGATAAGGAGAAGAAGGAGGAATTGTCGGCAGACGGACCTTATGTGATTTATGAACCGGACGGCAAGGTGCGCGTCATAAGCGTTACAGCCCAAGGGCAGATAGAAGATACGACTTATACGGTGCTTCCTCAGGATTTCACCCTTCATGTCACGGACCACAAAGGGCGTTATCCGTTTGATGTGAAGCTGCATCCGGTCAAACGTCCGGAATGGCAATACAGACAACCGGATAAAGTGTTTGTGATGTCTGACCCCCATGGCAAGTTGAATTGCGTGATGAGCTTGCTGCGAGGCAACAATGTCATTGATAAAGACTACCATTGGAGTTTTGGAACCAACCATCTGGTGGTTATCGGTGATATATTTGACCGTGGCAAAGATGTGCCGCAGATATTTTGGCTGTTCTATAAATTGGAGAAGGAGGCGGCAGATGCAGGTGGTCATGTTTCGTTTCTGTTGGGTAACCATGAACCGCTTGTGACGGCAAATGATTTGCGTTATACCAAAGAAAAGTACAAGACATTGGCCCGAAAACTGGGTATGGATTATCCGGCATTGTTCGGTCCGGACACAGAACTTGGCAAATGGCTTGGTACCCGTAATACGATGCAGACCATCGGACCTAATCTGTATGTGCACGCAGGTTTGGGAAAGGAGTTTTATGACCGTGACTTGAATATTCCCACAGTGAATGAGGAAATGAGCCGTGCATTGTTCATGAGCAAGAAGGAACGTAAGGCCTTATCGCCTCTCACGGCTTTCCTATATGGTAATAGCGGACCTATCTGGTATCGTGGATTGGTACGGACGGATGCAAAATACCATCCATTGGCACAAGACTCCCTGCAACTGATGTTGAAACGTTATGACGTCGAACATATCATTGTGGGGCATACTATCTTTAAGGATATTTCCACTTTCTATGATGGACGGGTGATTGGAGTGAATGTGGATAACGAGGAAAACCGAAAGAAGAAACGTGGGCGCGCTTTACTGATTGACGGGAATACCTATCTTGTGGTAGGAGATAAAGGAGCGATGCGAAAATTGTTCTGAGGCTGTTCTCTTTCTGATTATTTTTTAGGCGTGGAAGTACGTGGATTTCACGGAGAGACAAAGAAAAACTCCGTGTTTTTCGCGTAATCCGTGCCTAAAAAATATCATAATGTAAATATGCACTCTCGGATAGCTGGGGGGGAGGGAGTGCCTTCTCAAAGAGCGGCGATAACGGCAATGTCCGTAGCATTGTCTACGATATGTGCCGGATGAAACTCTTCCAGTTCTGTGCGGGGACGGAATCCCCAGGTGACTCCGCAGGCAGTGACTCCGGCATTGGCGGCCGTCTGCATATCCACTCCGGAGTCTCCCACATATAGCACGTCTTCACGGGATATCCGGGTGATGTCCAGAATGTCATGCACCACTGTTGGGTCGGGCTTCACGTTGACCCCTTCCCGTTGTCCGAAGACGGCGGTAAAACGTATGTTGGGGAAATAATGTGAAATCAGTTTCACGGTAGCCGATTGATATTTGTTGGAAGCCACTGCCAATATCATCCCTTTCTCCTGCAACTGTTCCAGTAGTTCGGGGATGCCGGGGTAAGGGCGGCTTTTATCAGCATTGTGCACGTCATAATAAGGCACAAACTCCTTGCGGACGCGCAGGACGTTTTCTTCGCTCTTTTCCCCTTCCGGGAGGGCGCGCTCGAACAGTTTGTTGATTCCGTTGCCAACCATGAAGTTATAGGCCGATTCCGGGTGAGTGGGATAGCCAAGCGCTTGCAGGGCATGGTTTGTACTTTGTGCCAAATCGGCTATTGTATTCAGTAAAGTTCCGTCCAGGTCAAATATAATCAACTTCTTCATTGCCTTCTCTATTTTTTAGTTTGCTGCAAATATAGGGCTTTTTGCGCTCATGTTCAAATGCTGTCTCGGGTTTCATCAGGTATTTGCAGAATAGGAAGCCCTGGGCTGATAATCAGTGCGTTATTACTGCATTCCTGCTGCATGCGTTTTGCAGTAGTACTGCAGATGGAGTGCAGCGTTACTGCAAATATGTTTGCAGTGATACTGCAACTGTATTGCAGTGGTACTGCACAAGCGTTGCAGTAGTTTTGCAGTGGGTGATCGGTATATTTTTTGCCGTTCTTCCCTTTTCTTTGCACACTTTCGGGCTTTTTATGCAAAAACTTCCTATCTTTGCAGCCGAATTTTACTAAAAATAGGTATGAGTTACAATTTGTTGAAAGGAAAAAGAGGCATTATTTTCGGTGCTCTGAATGAGCAGTCCATTGCCTGGAAAGTAGCAGAAAAAGCAGTAAAAGAAGGTGCAACCATCACTTTATCGAATACACCGGTTGCTGTCCGTATGGGCGAAGTGTCCGCTCTTTCGGAGAAACTGAACTGCGAGGTGATTCCCGCAGATGCTACAAGTGTAGAAGATTTGGAAAATGTATTCAAACGCTCTATGGAAGTATTGGGTGGCCCGGTTGACTTCGTGCTGCACTCCATTGGTATGTCTCCCAATGTGCGTAAGAAACGTACATATGATGATTTGGATTACGATATGTTGGAAAAGACGCTGGACATCTCCGCTGTCTCTTTCCACAAGATGATACAAGCTGCCAAGAAACTCAACGCCATTGCCGACTACGGTTCAATTCTGGCTTTGAGTTATGTGGCTGCGCAACGTACGTTCTACGGTTACAACGATATGGCAGATGCCAAGGCACTGCTGGAATCCATTGCCCGCAGCTTCGGTTACATCTACGGACGTGAACACCATGTACGTGTCAACACCATTTCCCAGTCTCCCACGATGACCACTGCCGGTTCCGGTGTGAAGGGTATGGACAAACTGTTCGACTTCGCCAACCGCATGTCTCCTCTGGGTAATGCTTCTGCCGATGAGTGTGCGGACTACTGTATCGTGATGTTTTCCGACCTCACCCGCAAGGTCACTATGCAGAACTTGTTCCACGATGGAGGTTTCTCCAGCGTAGGTATGAGCCTTCGCGCCATGGCTACTTACGAGAAGGGACTGGATGAGTATAAGGACGAAAACGGAAATATCATTTACGGCTAATGGAACTCGCACTTTATCTTTTGCCAGTCACGCTGGGCGATACGCCTATTGAAACGGTGTTGCCTCCTTATAATAAGGAGATAATACTGGGAATCCGCTATTTCATCGTGGAGGATGTGCGCTCGGCACGCCGTTTTTTGAAAAAGGTGGACAAGGGAATAGATATTGATGCGCTGACATTCTATACGTTGAACAAGCATACGTCGCCCGAAGACATCTCCGGCTATCTGAAGCCGCTGGTGGAGGGGCATCCGATGGGCGTGATCTCCGAAGCCGGTTGTCCGGCTGTGGCCGACCCGGGAGCGGACGTAGTGGCTATTGCACAACGGAAAAACTTGAGAGTGGTCCCCTTGGTGGGGCCCTCTTCCATTATCCTCTCCGTCATGGGTTCCGGCTTCAACGGTCAGAGCTTTGCCTTCCATGGTTATCTTCCCATTGAACCGGCAGAGCGTGCCAAAAAGCTGAAAATGCTGGAACAACGCGTCTATAATGAACATCAGACTCAGCTTTTCATTGAAACGCCTTATCGCAATAATAAGATGATAGAGGATATTCTTCATAACTGCCGTCCGCAGACCAAGCTCTGCATTGCGGCGAACATTACTTGTGAAGGGGAGTATATCAAAACCAAGACCGTGAGGGAGTGGCAGGGCAAGACTCCCGACCTTTCTAAGATTCCTTGTATTTTTCTCTTGTATAAATAATAGCTTCCAGGTGCTCGAATTCATATTCCAGGCAACTGCTGAAGAAGTTCCGTCCCAGGTTGTGTTCCATTTGCTGGAATGTCCATAGCTTTCCCCCCTTGAAATTCTTATTGCATAGGATGGAGTCATCGTCCAGGTCTAGTGTGAAGAGATAGACCAGGCGGTTGGTGGCTTCATTCTCAAAATGATACATGAAGTTGAAGTGCAAATGGTCTAATGGGGCGGTGGGAAGCGTTTGTCGTAAAATTCTGTGTGCGCCTTGTTCCAATGTTTCTCCATATATCAGGTAACCCTCCATCAGCAAGTCGATTTTATCTTTCTCGAAAACGTTGCATTTGGGGCGGGGGAGGAGAAACAGCATGCCGTGTGAGGCAACGGCAATCCGGATGACCGGATTGATATAGTCGTTTTTCCGGTTGATGGCTTCTGAGGCGATGGCTTTCCCCATGACATCTCCTTTGGTATTGACTATCGGTACGAAAACCGTGTGGTTCATCACTATATTGAAATAGAAAATGCCGAACTGATTGAACAGAATGCCTGATATAAAGACGAGGGGAGGCGCCACATAAAACAGAATGTGGCGGGTAGTGTCTCCCAAAGGGTAACTGACCAGAACCGCCAAGAAGATAATCAGAAAATGCAGCAGGCTTATGATAAGGATTACGCGTGAGGATACGATGGCGGCTTCTGCCCCTTGTGCAAAAAGCTGCTTGCAGCATTTCTGTGTCTGAGACATGTGGTAGTCCAGAAATTTTCTCCTATTGAGGTAGATGACGAATGGGGGAATGATGGCACTGATTTCCAGCGTGAACGGAAGCATGAAACGGGGACAGTAGTTTACGAGGAATAGGGTTGTTACCGATAACAGCAGTAACATTCCGGTAGTACAGTAAAGTATGATTTGCGGAACATGCGTTCCTCTATGCCTCACCGAATAGATGCTAAACAAGAGTCCTACACCTGCACCGATGTAGATGGACATGTCCTGCGTTATAAACTCGCATAATATGATGGATATTATAACGGGGATGAATCCCAGCGACATATTGAATCTTGATGATAAAATTCTTTGATGGCTCATTATCCGTATTATGATTTTGTCGTTTACATCATAACAACTGGGAAATTTAAATGTTTCCTATTTTACTTCTTTTTTGTATAAAATGGATCTGTTTTTCCGCATGATAAGAGGAGCGTACCAATGGAGCGCTTTCCACTTGCTGAAACCCTTTTTTCAATCCTTTCTCTCTGTAGAGTGCAAATTGTTCGGGAGTAATATATGCTGCTACCGGATAATGCTTGTGTGTGGGTTGAAGGTATTGGCCTATAGTCAGTATGTGGCAGTCCACCCGGCGGAGGTCGTCCATCAGTTCTTCCACTTCTTCCGGAGTCTCGCCCAATCCCACCATAATGCCGGACTTGGTGGTAGTATTGCTTTCTGCAATTTGCCGCAACACTTCCAGGCTTGTTTCATACTTGGCGGCACTGCGTACGAGGGGGCTGATGCGACGGACAGTCTCCATGTTGTGCGAAATGATTTCCGGTTGTGCATCGATGACTTGTGCCACGAGTTCCTTTCTTCCCTGGAAGTCGGGAATCAGCACTTCGACGGTGGTGTCAGGGTTGAGCCGCTTGATTTCCCGGATGGTACGTACCCAGTGTGACGCGCCTAAGTCGGGCAGGTCGTCACGGTCTACGGAGGTGACGACTGCATGGGAGAGTTTCATCAAGGCAATGGACTCTGCCACATGTGTAGGCTCATCGGCATCCAGTGGCAAGGGCTTCCCGCTTGCCGTGTTGCAGAACTTACAGCACCGGGTGCAGATATTTCCCCCAATCATGAAGGTTGCGGTGCCTTTCCCCCAACATTCCCCCATATTGGGGCAACGGCCGCTGCTACAGATGGTATGTAGGCAATGCGATTCGACAATGCGTTTGGTCTCGGTATAGCGCTCGTTGGCACCGATGCTTATTTTGAGCCACTCAGGCTTACGTACTCTTTCGGGCATTATTTCAATTCTTTGTTGAAGAAGTTGGTCAACCGCGTGTATAGGTGTAACCGGGTATTTCCTCCGTAGATACTGTGGTTGCGGTTGGTGTAAACCTGCATATCGAACTGTTTGCCGAGTTGTACCAGTTGTTCGGCATATTCGGCACAGTTCTGGAAGTGTACATTGTCGTCTGCCATGCCGTGTACCAGCAGCAGGTTGCCGTGAAGCTTGTCGGCACGGGTAAAGGTGGAACTGGCCTTATAGCCTTCGGCGTTTTCTTTCGGTGTGCGCATAAAGCGTTCGCCATAAACGGTGTCGTAGTAGTTCCAGTCGGTAACGGCAGCTACGGCTACTCCGGCCTTGAATACCGGTGTTCCTTCACTCATACTCATAATGGTCATGTATCCACCGTAACTCCATCCCCAGATTCCGATGCGGTTTTTGTCCACATAAGGCTGGTTGCCCATGTAGAGGGCGGTTTCCACCTGGTCTTTGGCTTCCTTGATACCCAGGTTCAGATAGGTGCATTTGGCGAATTCGGCACCCCGTCCTCCGGTGCCACGCCCGTCTACGCAAACCACGATATAGCCTTGTGATGCCATGTAGGTTTCCCAGCTTACACTGAACTTGTCAAGCACTTGCTGTGAACCGGGGCCGCTGTACTGGTACATCAGTACCGGGTATTTCTTGCCGGCAGAGAAGTCGGCAGGTTTCATCATCCAGCCATTCAATGTGGTTCCGTCGGAAGTCTGGAAAGTGAAGAATTCCTTCCGTGGCATGTCATAGCCGCTGATTTCCTGCTTCAATGCCGCATTGTCCATCAGGGTGGCAAGAGTCTTGCCGGTATTGTCGTTCAGCGTAATGACGGTCGGAGTGTCCAGATTGGAATAACGGTTCATATAGTACTTCATGTTCGCACTGAACTGCGCACTGTTTGTTCCGGCTTGTGACGATAGTCTGGTCTTTTTACCTTTCCGGTCAATCTTGTAGATGGCACTGCGCATGGGGCTTTCCTCGTTGCTGCTGAAGTAGAAGCTTCCTTCTTCGGGGTCGTAACCCAGGAACTCCTGCACTTCATATTGTCCGGCTGTCACTTGTTTCAGCAGATTGCCGCCTATGCTATACCAGTACAGATGGTTGTATCCGCTCTTTTCGCTGACAAAACTGAAATTTTCCGGATAGAAGACGATGTTGTCGAATACATTCTCGCGGATATAGGTATCGCTTTCATCACGCAGAGCCAGTTTGGCTACCGTGCTGCGAGGGTCGGCAAAGTATAGGTCGAACCGGTTCTGATGGCGGTTCAGTGTCATGACGGCAAGCTTGTTGGGGTCTTGGGTAAAGCGGATGCGGGGAATATAGCCGTCTGCATCTACCGGCACGTTTATCTTGCGGGTCACTTTCGACTTGATGTCGAAGGTGTGTACGGACACTTTGGAATTTACTTCTCCCGTTTTAGGATATTTGTAAGTATACTCTCCCGGATACTTCTCGAAAGGGGTGAAGTGGGGGGCTTGTCCGGCAAAAAGAGGGAAAGAGTAGGAGGGAACATCTTTCTCGTCGAAGCGGATGAAAGCCAGCATCTGGCTGTCGGCACTGAATTCCAGCGCACGGTTGAAGGAGAACTCCTCTTCGTAAACCCAGTCGGGGATGCCGTTCAGCACCTCGTTCTGTTTCCCGTCTTCCGTCACCTGGCTTTCGCTGTTGCCGTAGAGCAGTTTTACAAGGAAGATGTTGTTGTCGCGTACGAAGGCCACCTGGTTGCCGTCCGGTGAAAATACGGGCACCTGTTGCGGGCCGCCGTCCGAAAGCTTTTCCACAATGTTGTTGATTTTACCGTCCAGGTTGCGCTTTAGGCTGTAGATGTAATGCACAGCCGTATAGGAATGACGGTAGATGGGAGTTGTTTCGGTGGCAATGAGCAGCTTACTGCCGTCCGGAGCAAAGCTGTAGCTGTCGAATGTCTTGAACGTGCATTCGCGTGCGGTAGCGGCATCAAACAGCACTTCCACGGGTTTTCCCGTTTTGAAGGAGTACTTGATGATTTGTGTCCTGTCCGCATTCATCTGCGAATAATGTTCCCCGTCTCCCGGGATGGGGATAACGCCGGAAATATTCTTCGGAGTGAACTTGCCCGATACGATTTCTTTCAAATCGAGTGCCTTGCCACTTTGGGCGAAACCTGCCAGCGTACAGAGGCAGAGGAGAAGTGCGATGCTTATCTGTTTCATATCTATCTTTTATGCTTATCTGTTTCCCTATTTTTTCTGGGGAACAAATATACAACAAAGGGAAGATTTATCGAAGCAGTGGGCCGATTTTATTCTTTTTGAACAGAAAAAGCCCGTCCTGCTTCTTGGGGGCGAAGCAGGAACGGGCCTCCGTCACTCATAGATGATGATTGGATGAGATGATGATTGGAATATCTTTCGTTACAAGCACTTGACTTTTCTTTGATATTCTGCAATGGCTGCATCCAGTCGTTCGTGGGCGGTTGTGTCACCCGGAACGTTGTGCGACGGATGGATGTACAAGTGTACGCCACGGTCGGCAAGGATTTCGGCAACGGTAGTGATGGTCATCCATACCATGGTGACGAAACTCAATGTAGACAACGGACCTACCTTGTCGAAGTGGTTCTTCAAAGGTACGGAGGCGTCTACCAGGGGAACGCAGGAATCCACTACGATATCTGCCAACTGGAAGAGGTTCTTTCCGCTGGAGTGGCGGCTGGCCTTGTCGCCCGTTTCGCTGGCCGAACCGTATACGATAACTTTCATGCCGCGCTTCTTGGCTTCCAATGCCATGTCTATATTGACGGCATTGATACCGGTATGTGAGAAAATCCACATACAGTCTTTGGAATCAAAATCATAATTCTTCATGATTTCCTGGCCGTAGCCTTCTGCCCGTTCCAGGAAGAGGAACTGATGAATACCCATCTGGCCGATAATCTGTGTGAAGAATGTCAGAGGCAATTCGCAAAGTGGGTGGAATCCTACAAAGCTGCCGATACGCGGATACATTTCTTCTACGGGAATTGTTGCGTGGCCGCAACCAAACGTGTGGACCCAACGACCGGCTTCGATGGAGTCTGCCATAACAGTGGCTGCTTTTTTGATGTTTTCCAACTGGGTAGCCTCCAGTTTTTCCATAATGCCATGGGCATTCTTTAACCATTCGAGTGCTAACATAACTTTTTTGTTTTTTAAGAAGTTAATAAATTTATTTGAGTGAGCGTTTATACAAAAGGAGCATGACGGCAAGTGAGGCAATCATCAGATAAGGATAAAGCCCGATGCCATTGGTGTATTGGGAAACCATTCCCATCAGGCCGTTCATTGCAGTCTGGCCAATGAGGGCTATGGCAAGCGCCACGCTGAATGCTGTTCCCGATAAGGACGGGTACCGGCTTCCAAGAATGCTGAGTATCACGGGATACGTGGCCGACAGCCCCATACCTACCAGCACCATGCCGACTGCCGCGCGTGCAAAACCCGGCGAGAACATAAGGAAACAGAAGCCTATGGCAGTGAGTGCAAGGCTGTAGGGCAGCACGGTTTCCGGTTTTATCTTCTTGAATATCGCAACTTGCATCATACGTGCCACGGTCAGTCCCGCTACCATGCAGGTCAGTGCAATCAATGCCTGATTGGCCGGAATATCCGTCATCTGCCCAAAGTAACTCGTGGACCAGTTGTTGCAGACACCCTCGATGCCGCTTTGGAAAAAAAGAATGAAGCTGAGTAGCAGTAAGCTGCTTTCTTTCAGCAGTCCCAATCCCTCTTTTACCGGGAAACCTTGCGCCTGCTTAGGGGCGGGGAAGCGTACGGGGATGCAGAATATAATGCCCGCAAGCATCACTACACCAATTCCCAGCAAGATGGTTTCGAATGAATAATGCCTGGAAAGGGAGCCCAGCAACATCGGTATGCCCAATGCGCCCAGTCCGTAGAACATGCCCAGAAAGCTGAGGCGTGAGCCTTTTTCGGATTCTCCTGAGATGTCGGATACCAATGCATTGGTTTCTCCGTTGAGGATGCCTCCGCCCAGGCCGATGCCGACGATGGAAGCTTGCAGCAGTGGCACGCTTTCAAAGAAGGCAAGCCCTTCCATCCCCAGCAGTACGATGATGCAGCTGGGCACCAGCAGGGCTTTATGTCCGAACCGGTCTACGATGGGACCGAAAATCAGGGAACCGGCCAGCATGCCCAGAGGCAGGAAAGTGACCAGTGAGGTTGTCTGCAACCCGCTCAGATTCAGCTTGGCTATGAGGGATGGCAGCACTGCTCCCAATGTAATCATGGAGACTCCGAAGAAACACATCCCGATGCACGCTGCCGTGAATACGAGATTCTTGTGATAACTGTTACTCATACAAGTGATTTTTGATGGCAAGAAACGCTGCTCCTATCAGTCCGGCATTACCGGACAACTGAGAAGGTACAAATTCCACCTGCTTGATGCTGAGCGGCTGCGCCCATTTGCAGGCTTCCTTGTAAATGTCATCTATAAAGATACCGGCAGGGCCGAAGACGCCTCCGCCCCAAATTATCTTCTGCGGGTTGAGTAGGCTGACCAGATTTGCGGAAGCCATGCCCCACATCTCGACAGCTTTGTGCAATACGGAGATGGCAATAGGGTCTTTTTCATTATAGGCACTGAACACATCATAGGCCGATATGCGACAGATGGGTTTCTGGCGCAGTTTTCCTTTATATGACTTGTTGGCGCGTACGGCATCGCGTACCCGTGCCCCGATACCATTGCCGGAAGCGTAATATTCGAAACATCCGCATGCGTCATACTCTTCCCGGTAGGGAGGTTGCAGGGCCATCCAGCCGGTGGCGCCGATAATGTCGTTGGCTCCGTGCAACACGTGCCCGTCGATGATGATGCCGGCACCGATACCGGTTCCCACGGCAATGAATATGGCACTGTGACATTCTTTGGCGGCACCTTGCCACATCTCTCCATACATATAGCAGGTACGGTCGCTGTCGATGTATATCTCGATGCCCGGAGGCGTTACACTGCGCAGCTCCTCATAGAGGGGGTAGTTGTCCCAGCCCGGTATGTTGGGGGCCCATACCCGGTTGGTTTGGGAGTAAACGATACCGGGGATGCAGACACCTATTCCGTCGACGTGTATACGGCTTCTGCGTGCTACGGTAAGAAGTTTGGCGAGGATATCCGCGGCGAGCTTGCCCACTTCGTGACCGGTTCTTCCTTTCAGGAGCCGTTTGCGGTTAAACATCATGCTTCCGTCCGGAAAGAAAATGGCGCTGGCTATTTTTGTGCCGCCTATGTCCAATGCGATTGTTGCCATGGTGTTATAGTATTTATAGGTTGATTCATTAAGGTTGTATGCAAAGCTATGAATTTATTTCATTCTTGAGGTGTATAAACTGAGGAAATTGTGTGTAAAAAGAGTGTCTAATCACTAAATTGTGTTTAATGTAATTGCGCTTGGATGTACTCTTTCTCAATTAATTAGTTATATATCAGTGGATGAAACATTTTTTAGTGCAGGTGGAAATTCTTTGTTTTATGTTCGTTAACAAATCGGGTGGAAAGTATTCTTGTTTTTGCAGGTTCATCCCACGGAAAAATCCTATATTTGCCACTTACATAAGGAATATGTATGGAAACCAAATCTACGCTCTATAATGAGTTCCCTCTTTTTCTGAAGCGATATTTTTCCTATAAGGTACAGAAAATATCGCTGAATGCCGGTTTTACGTGCCCCAACCGGGATGGAAACAAAGGAGTCGGCGGTTGCACCTATTGTAACAACCAGACCTTCAACCCCGATTATTGCCGTACGGAGAAATCCATTACCCGCCAGCTGGAAGAGGGCAAGCAGTTCTTTGCACACAAATATCCGGAGATGAAGTATCTCGCCTATTTCCAGGCCTATACCAACACGTATGGTGAATTGGAAGACTTGAAGCGGAAATACGAGGAGGCCTTGTCGGCAGACGGGGTGGTGGGCCTGGTTATCGGCACCCGTCCGGACTGTATGCCCGACAGCCTGCTGGACTATCTGGAGGAGATGAACCGGCATACATTCCTCTTAGTGGAGTACGGCATAGAGAGTACCGACGACAAGACACTTTGCCGCATCAACCGCGGGCATACTTTTCATGCCGCCGCCGATGCGGTGGAAAGAACCGCTTCACGCGGAATCCTGACCGGTGGGCATGTCATACTCGGACTGCCGGGCGAGACGCACGAAAGCATCGTGGCACAAGCCGGTGTATTGTCCCGCCTGCCACTCACTACCTTGAAGATGCACCAGTTGCAACTGATAAGGGGTACCCGCATGGCTCTGGAGTACCGGCAGCATCCTGAAGATTTTCATCTGTTTGATGTGGAGGAATATATCGGCCTCGTGATAGACTATATCGAGCATCTGCGGCCGGATTTGGTGCTGGAGCGTTTTGTCTCCCAGTCTCCTAAGGAACTGCTCATTGCACCCGACTGGGGACTGAAAAATTATGAATTTAATCATCGGGTTCAAAAAAGAATGAAAGAACTCGGTGCATATCAGGGAAAGAAGTATGAAATGTGAGAAAAAAGAATTATTTTTGCCGCAACTTTAAATATGGAATCAATCTAAATAAAGAATAATTATGAACCCAAAAACAGTGATAAAAGGAAAAATCCACTACGTGGGAGTGAATGACCGCAATAAGCATTTGTTTGAAGGTATGTGGCCGTTGCCGTATGGGGTTTCCTACAACTCTTACCTGATAGATGATGAGACGGTCGCTTTGGTCGATACGGTAGACATCTGCTATTTCGAGGTGTATCTGCGCAAGATAAAGAGCATTATCGGCGAGCGCCCCATCCAGTATCTCATCATCAACCATATGGAGCCGGACCATTCGGGCTCTATCCGCCTGATAAAGCAGCATTATCCCGACATCATCATCGTGGGCAACAAGCAGACCTTCGGCATGATAGAGGGCTTTTATGGCGTGACGGGCGAACAGTACATGGTGAAGGACGAGGATTTTCTGGCTTTGGGACATCATAAGCTCCGCTTCTATATGACCCCGATGGTGCACTGGCCCGAGACGATGATGACTTTTGACGAAACGGAAGGAGTCCTTTTCGCCGGTGACGGTTTCGGCTGTTTCGGCACGTTGGACGGAGGGTTCCTGGATACCCGCATCAATCTGGACAGATACTGGGACGAGATGGTGCGCTACTATTCCAACATCGTGGGCAAGTACGGCTCTCCGGTGCAGAAGGCACTTGCCAAGCTGGGCGGTCTGCCCATTTCCACCATCTGCTCCACGCACGGGCCGGTGTGGACGGAAAACATAGCCAAGGTTATCGGCATCTACGACAAGTTGAGCCGCTACGCCGCTGACGAAGGTGTGGTCATTGCCTATGGTTCCATGTACGGCAACACGGAGCAGATGGCGGAAGCCATTGCGGCGGAACTTTCTGCACAAGGCATCAAGAACATCGTGATGCACAATGTGAGCAAGAGCAATCCTTCTTATATCATTGCCGACATATTCAAGTATCGCGGACTTATCATCGGCAGCCCCACCTACAGCAACCAGATTTATCCTGAGATAGAATCCTTGCTCTCCAAGATTCTGGTACGCGAAGTGAAGGGACGTTATCTGGGATACTTCGGATCCTTCTGCTGGGCAGGTGCTGCCGTGAAGCGCATGGGCGAGTTTGCCGAAAAGAGCAAGTTCGAGATTGTGGGCGACCCGGTAGAGATGAAGCAGGCCATGAAGGACATTACTTACGAACAATGCGAAAACCTGGCACGTGCCATGGCAGAGCGTTTGAAGAAGGATAGGAAGTAGTTGAAAATTAAGAATTAAAGAATTAAGAATTGAAGTTGAAAATTACCCCTAATTTATTAACCTAATAAAACAATCACAATGAGACTAATCATTCAACCGGATTATCAATCCGTATCAAAGTGGGCGGCACATTATGTGGCTGCCAAGATCAAGGCCGCTCATCCGACACCTGAAAAACCGTTTGTATTGGGATGCCCCACCGGTTCTTCTCCGTTGGGCATGTACAAGGAACTTATCGACCTGAACAAGAAAGGCATCGTGTCTTTCCAGAACGTAGTGACTTTCAATATGGACGAGTATGTAGGTTTGCCCAAGGAACATCCCGAAAGCTACTATTCCTTTATGTGGAACAACTTCTTCAGCCATATAGACATCAAGCCGGAGAACACCAATATCCTGAACGGCAACGCTGCCGACCTGGATGCCGAGTGTGCACGCTATGAAGAAAAAATCAAGTCCTACGGCGGCATCGACCTCTTCATGGGCGGTATCGGTCCCGACGGACATATCGCTTTCAACGAGCCGGGTTCTTCCCTTTCGTCACGCACCCGCCAGAAGACATTGACTACCGATACCATCATTGCCAACTCCCGTTTCTTTGACAACGACGTGAACAAGGTGCCCAAGACTGCCCTGACCGTCGGTGTGGGTACTGTGCTTAGCGCCCGCGAGGTAATGATTATCGTAAACGGACACAACAAGGCACGTGCCCTCTATCATGCAGTCGAGGGTCCCGTGATGCAGATGTGGACTATCAGCGCCTTGCAGATGCACGAAAAGGGTATCATCGTTTGTGACGATGCGGCCACCGAAGAATTGAAGGTGGGTACTTACCGCTACTTCAAGGATATTGAGGCAGAGCACCTGGATGCGGAAAGCTTGCTGAAATAAGCAAACTAATAAAAGTTTTGCAATTCCACCCTCACCACCCTCACCGCTTGTCTGCATCTGCTTGTTCATCGGTGTTTCAGGGGTGAGTGAGAGCAATTTAAAAGGGTGAGGGCAAATTTTGCCCTCACCCTTTTTGTTCTCCTGATTTTGGTTGACTGTTTTCAGGACAGGGCGTTATGTGATGAAAACGGGCTCTGCTCCGCTGTAAGGCTTTGGGTGCCAATGTTAAAGATACCAAATACTCACTGCAAAACCAGTGCATCGTTTTTGCAGTGCCGCTGCAACATAGATGCAGTGCCACTGCAACTGTTTTGCAGTGCTACTGCAACGCCTTTGCAGTGTTACTGCAAAAGATGTGCAGTAGGTTTGCAGTGAGGGCTTGTGATGAAAAAGCCATGGGCGTGCTTTCTTTTTTGCGGAATATGTGCTATCTTTGTCATACTTGTAATTTAAACAGTAGCAGCTATGGAATTGAGTGGCAGACGCTATCCGATAGGGATACAGAATTTTGAGCAACTGCGTACGCGGAATTGTGTGTATGTGGATAAGACGGAGCTGGTGTACAAATTGGTGAATACAGACCAAATTTATTTCTTCAGCCGCCCCCGTCGGTTTGGCAAAAGCTTGCTCGTGTCTACGCTGGAGGCCTATTTCCAGGGGAAAAAGGAACTTTTCGAAGGGCTGGCTATGGAACGTCTGGAGCAGGAATGGGAGGTTTGCCCGGTGCTGCACGTTGATTTCAGCTTGACGAAATATACTGAGCTGCGTGACTTGACGGGGCAATTGAATTTGTTTTTATCTCGTTGGGAAGAAATTTACGGAAAAAAGGAAGAGGAAGAGGGGGCGGCAGAGCGTCTGCAAGGCATCATCCTGCGTGCCTACGCCAAGACCGGAAAGCCGGTTGTAGTGCTGATTGACGAGTACGATGCTCCTCTGCTTGACAGTAATTCCGATGCCCTTTTGCAACAACAGCTTCGCAACGAGATGCGCAAGTTCTTCAGTCCTCTCAAGGGGCTGGGGCAATATCTCCGTTTTCTTTTTATCACGGGTATCAGCAAGTTCAGCCAGCTGAGCATCTTCAGCGAACTGAACAATTTGCAAAATATCAGTATGCGCGATGACTTCAGTGCCCTCTGCGGCATCACCGAGGAGGAACTGCTGACGCAGTTGAAACCCGATATTGAGCGGATGGCCGAGGCTAATGATGAGACTTACGAGGAGGCATGCTTGCATTTGAAGCGGCAATATGACGGTTATCATTTCAGTAAGGCTTGTGCGGATATTTACAACCCGTTCAGCCTGTTCAATGCTTTCAATTCCAAAGAATACAAGAACTATTGGTTCTCCACGGGCACGCCTACTTTCCTGATAGATATTCTGCGCCATGCAGACTTCGATGTGCGTGCGCTGGAAGGTGTTGAGGCTACCGATGAGCAGTTTGATGCGCCTACGGAACAGATAACGAGTCCCATCCCGGTGCTCTACCAGAGCGGTTATCTGACCATTAAGGGCTATGACCGTAATTTCCAAATCTATCGTTTGGCCTATCCCAACGGTGAGGTCCGTAAAGGGTTCATTGAATCCCTGCTTCCCTCTTACGTGCACTTGCCTGCCCAGAACAACACCTTCTACGTCGTCTCTTTCCTTCGCGACTTGATGAAGGGTGATGTGGAGAGCTGCCTGGAGCGTACCCGTTCCTTCTTTGCCTCCATTCCCAATGATTTGGAGAACAAGACCGAAAAGCATTATCAGACCATTTTCTATTTGCTGTTCCGGTTGATGGGGCAATATGTGGAGTCGGAAGTGAAGAGTTCCGTAGGCCGTGCGGATGTGGTGGTGCAGTTGCAGGATGTCGTTTATGTCTTCGAGTTCAAATACGACGGTACCCCGGAAGAGGCGTTGGCTCAGATTGACAGCAAGCAGTATGCCATCCCTTACCGGGCGGACGGCAGGCGTGTGGTCAAGATTGGCGTGAATTTTGACAGTGCCACGCGGACGATTGGTGGGTGGAAAATAGCTAAAGCTGATTAGAAACTCTTGTAAGTATGCTTATGCCATATTTTTATGGTTTTCTCGTTTTTCTTCAAGTATTTTATCTGCTGCGCAATGGTATCTTACCATTTCTTATCAGGCGAGCATGGTAAGAAGATGATTAAGATTGGTGTCCCTTGTAAAAAAATGCTTAACTTTGAGGCGGATTAATATTAGACACACCACATGGACGAGAAAAGGGAGAGACGACAAATGCTATTGATATACGTTGCTATAGGGGTTATTGTAGCAGTAATTACTGGATGGTTCTTGTATCAAAACCGAATGGAGTTCTGGGAAACGCAGGCACGGAGTGCTTTTCGTATGGCTTTGGGAGAAGAGTTGCAGAAAAGGAATGAAGTTGACGTGTATTTCAGTTCGTCAGGAAATATTAGATTACCAGATAATTCCATTGATATTAAGAAGGAACCGATAAAAGTACGTATAGAAAGTGAATATGGGGTAAAAGACTTTTTTATCCCTTATGAAAAGCATTCCCATAATATAGAACGCTCTTCAGATATGCGAGCGTCATATTCTTATGTGTTGTATAAGAGTCCTTTGCAGGCTGATTCGTTGAATAGGATATGGTATCGCTTACTGGAAGAAATGAACTATTTTGGTAAAACGGTAGTACGTATATCTGTGGCTGATTGGGATGAACGTGAAACTTATACTTTTTCGGATGATTCCCTTTATATGTTAAAACCGGATAGTCTTATGTCTTGTTATTTGGGCTATAGGTGCGAAATTGGTGTGACGGGATATTTGTATTATTCTTGGTTGAACGTTTTTACAGTTAAGGATAAGATTCTTTTGTGCGCTCTTGCTCTTTGTTGCTTTCTGCTGTTTTTTCTGCAAGAATACATTGTAAAGATTTATTGTCGTTTCTTTGTCAAAGAGGTGACGGTAGAAACCCCAGTCCCGATATTTGTGGAGAAAGAAATACCAATGATTGTAGTAGATAGGAGTGAGGCGCTTGTTTATCGGTTGGAAGATGATTTGTTTTTTGATGCCGATTCCGGTGTGTTGTATAGAGTAGACCATAGGGTGAAGTTGACGGCAACTCTTGCAAGACTACTGCAAGCCTTCTTGGATGCGGAAGATTATAGGTTGTCAGTCAATGGAATTATGGAACTATTGTGGCCGGACGGTTCAGTAACACCGGGAAATGTACATACTGTAATAACAAGATTACGAAAAGCCCTGTCCGAAGTTTCTGATTGGCGGATAGAAAATAAAAATCTTTGTTATCAACTAAAAAGCCCCATTTCATCGGAAAAATCCTTGAATGAATGATGGAATCTTTCATCTGACAAGGCCTGACAAAGCCTAAAATAAGTGCTTGTCAGACTTTGTCAGACTTGAAATTTGGTAGTTTCTTTTCTTTTTCGGTACTTCGCACCATCGTTTAGAAACAAAACTATTAATATAAAGAATAGTAAAAGGATGAAAAAGAAAATTTTATTTATCAGCTTGTTTTTGGTTGCAGTAGTTACAATCTCTTTTCAATTGAATGCAGGAAAAAATGATTTAGGAAGTCTAATGTTGGAGAATATAGATGCTTTGGCATCCGGTGAAACGGGTACAAATATCTACTGTCGTGGTACCGGATCTGTGGATTGTCCGATTAATCATGTTAAGGTTTGGGCTGTAATGAGTAGGTAGCCTTGAAGAACTTTATTAACATATTGTTCTTGTTCATTATTTTAGTAGCTTGTACCTCTACTCCACACAGTAACGGGATGTTTTGTGCTGATTTCCCGCAAACGCGGGAACTGAAAGGAACAGTTATTCCGCTGGATACTGCTTTGTTCCGTTATCCTTTCCGTATTCGGGTGCAGGGAGATATGGCTGTGGTGATGGATTTGCATGGGACAGACTGTTTCTGTCATGCTTTTAGTTATCCGGAATTTCACTACATATCCTCTTTCGGCAAGCGGGGAGAATCTCCCGATGAGCAGATTTCTGTCGAAAATATCCGGTGGTATGGGGAATCTTTGTGGTCTCTTGATGCCAACAAGTCTGAATTAACTCGGTTTGGTTGTGATTTATCCGGTGATTCACTGTTTCGTCAAGAAGCAGTGAACCTGGATAAAGACATTCTCCGTGCTTTGGACTTTGTGATGATGGATGATTCTACCTTTATTATTCCCGATTATTCGGGAGACAACCGTTTTTGCTGGGTGAACAGGCAAGGCGGACTGTTGTATAAAATGGGGGCAATCCCTTCTTCCAATGAGGATGCCATGAAGCATGCTCGTCCTGCATTGGCGCAGGCATGGCGCAGCTTCATCGATTACAATCCCCGAAACGGAGTGCTGGCGGCGGTCACCCAACTGGGCGAAGTGCTTGAAGTCTTTAATTTGAAAGACAGCACGCACGTGGTACGCATCGGGCCTCATGGCGAGCCGGAATTCAAATTGTCAGAAGGTTATGGCATTCCTACGGGTATCATGGGATTCAGCGATGTGCAAGTGACGGACAGTGCCATTTATGCCGTCTTTCATGGACGCTCTTTTAAAGAAATAGCCCAGAATGCACGGAAAGGCATCCAAGTGGATGGGGGACAATATATTTATGTATTCAACTTGAAGGGGGAACCTCTCTGTAAATATGTACTCGACCATTGTATCTATGGCATCTCTGTAAATGAGCAAAAAGGGACGATTCTTGCTACGGATGTGAACAAGGATGAACCGATAATAGAGTATACAATGAAATAAAAGAAAAATATAAATAGGAATGGAGAGGAACGGACGGCAAACGTCTTGTTGGTGCATGATGAGCCGTCCGTTCCATAACCCACCCAGAAAGGAGGTCGAGGCAAAGATAAGGATTTGGATTGAATAAGCAAAATGTTTGCTTTCCCATTGAAAGGATAGATATGGAAGACAAAACAAAATATTATTGATTAAGAAAAACAAAGAAAACAATGAAAAAGATAATGAAAATAGCTTTTGTTGCAGCATTTGCGGCAGTGGCAGGATACGGTGTTTATGCTAACCAACAATCGGAAACTATGTCTGATTTGATGTTGGCGAATGTGGAAGCGTTGGCAGGTAGTGAAATATCGAATCCAGGTTGTGACCCCAGTTGGGATAGAGAATGTTGTGTTTGCTTTAATGTACATCATACATATGCGTATGCTAATGGTAAAAATAGTTGTGAAACTCGAAAGAATTGTCATTATTAGTGGAATTTGACAGCCTAATGGCTGCTTAAAGACATAAAATGATAGAGCACTGTAGAATATTTATAAAATTCGTTGGATCATGTAACTATTTTGCGGTGCTCGCTAATAAAAAATAGTATATAATGAAAACATATTATTATTTGCTTATATTTTTTTTCTTGTATGGCTGTGCAAATGAGAAAAAACTGAATGTAGAATATGTGAGTGCAACTTATGAGTTGCTGGATGATGAAATAGCAACTACCATGCCGGGAACCTTACGCGTAGCCGGTGATTTTTTGGTGTGGGAGGACCCTTTTGCGCGCGACTATTTTGTACATGTGCACGAAAAAGAAACTGGTCGTAAAGTGGGAGTGATGGGAAAGGTAGGAGAAGGTCCGCGTGAATTTATCACAGGAGGTATAAATGGCTCATGTATCGACAATCGTTTTTTTGCCGTGGATGCTAATGGAAAGACGCGTGGCTTCTTGTCTCTTGATAGCTTGTCGCAAAGTAAAGATGCGTTTATTCCTATGACGGAAGAGGAACGGTTATCACGTCCTGCCATGGCTGAATATGCCAAGAATGTGTATATTGGAGTTGCGGATGCTGGTGCGGAACATTGTTTTGAAACTCTATTGCATGGTCAGGCTTCTTCGTTTGGCAATTATCCCATTCCGCAGGTGAAACAATATTTAGGGGGAGAGAGAGGATATAATGCATCTCGTGGAGTATTTGTCTGTTCTTGTTATGATTTCCCTTATTTAGCATTGTATCAGCAGGGTGAGGATGAATTTTCATTAGTGTGGGAATGGAGAACAGATGGTGACGAATACGAGATTCGGAACAATGAGGTGATTTTTGACCGCAGGGTAAAAGGTGTCCGGGGACTTTGTATGAGCAAGGATTTTATTATTACATTGCAACGAGACCGTAGAAAGGATGATACGGATGAATCTACAGTGGGAAGGGATGCAAGCAAATGCCCTCATACTGTTTTCTTGTATGATTATGATGGAAATTTAGTGAAGATTGTTGATTTGGGCATTCCCGTAATGCGTATAGCTTCTGAAGAACAGAGTAATACGTTGTATGCCATAGGGGTGAATCCGGATTTTGTCTTGGTGAAATATGAATTATAAGATAGGGCATTTAATCGTTATTTGCGTTGCACTACTTCTTTGTGTGGCTTGTGGGGAACAGCGTAATGCTGTGGCTGTCGTCTATAAAGAACATTTTCCTATAGATACAATGCTTCCTATTAAGACATATCCGGCAGAAGAATTGGTACGTCCCGCTCGGATGAATAGAATCAACAATCGGGTGATTGCTTTTGGGGGATATGAAGAAGTAGGAATCTATGATTACCCCGATTTAAAATTCATAAAGAAAATGGTGCTTCCCGGTCGTTTTTCTGTTTCTCAAGGAAAAGATTGTTTGTATCTTGAATCGGGAGGAGAAGTGGATGCCTATACCTTGAAAAGTGATTCCTTGTGTAAAACATCTTCTTTTGTTATTGATAAAGTAAGTGAAAATATTGGGACGGTGCAAGAGTTGAATCCCGGGGTGTATATATATGCAGATAGGAGAAAACATCCGGGAGTGTCTGAATATCATGTGACAGATATTCAGACGGGAAGAGATGTCTCAGGGGGGAATTATCCGGAAAATGATATTCGTTTTAAGAATTTGGAAAGCTTTAAATCGGCTTATTATCATTATCTGATGATGAAACCGGATAGGAGTGCTTTTGTGGTTACTTACGCTTCTTTGAGACGTATCCGGATCTATGATCGGAATGAAAATTTGCGGCATGACGTCTTTCTGGAAGGTGGGCTGGGAAATTACAAGGTAGTTCCCGCTCGCCCTTCAGAGCAGTATTGGCATTTTAGTTGCCCGTTTGTAACGGATAGGTATATTTATTTGATAAATCCGAATCAGTTGGGTGCGGGGCCTTTGCTTCCGCATTGCAATTTGTTGGTTTTGGATTGGGAAGGGAATTTGGTCGCTAAATATCGTTTCAGTGTGCTTATCAATGATATATTTGTAGATGAAGAGAGAAATATTCTTTGTGGAAGTTGCTCTGATTATGAAAGTACACGATTCTTCAAGATGGATTTATTAGATAATTGATTGAAGGTAGTTTATAAATGATAACTTATGAAGAATTTTATAATAATAATCTTAGGTTTTGTGGTATTTGCTTCATGTGGAAAATCCAATAAAGACAAATCTTTTTCTTTGTTACAGAAATGGATAGGAAAAGAATTGAGTTTGCCTGCTAGGTCGGTTTTTACGATTCAAGGAAAAGATACGGTAGAATATCCCATTCAAAACACATATAAAATATTGACTTATATTGATTCTACGGGTTGTACCAGTTGTAAATTGAAACTTGCTGAATGGGAAAAGTTTATCACCGTAGTCGATTCTATACGACCTCATACGGTACAGTTCCTTTTTTTCTTGTGTCCTAAAAATGGAATGGAGATATATCAAACTTTACGGGTGGAAAGGTTTAAACATCCGATTTGTATTGATGAAGGAGACAACTTGAATAAGTTGAATCATTTTCCTGCTGATATGGCATTTCAAACTTTTTTGTTGGATAATGATAATAGAGTTGTAGCTATGGGTAATCCTATCCATAATTTGAAAGTAAGAGAGCTCTATTTGAAGATTATACAAGGCAGAGAAGTAAAATCTGATGATGAAGACAATGTTGTTCAAACAATTGTTGATGTGGATAAAGTTTCGACATCTATGGGGAATTTCGACTGGCAAAAAGAACAGAAGGTTACTTTTATCATGAAAAATGTAGGCGATAAACTGTTGGCAATAGAAGGGGTGGATACGTCTTGTGGCTGTATTTCTGTAGAGTACTCTAAAGAGCCGGTTCGTCCGGGAATGGATTTGAATTTGTCTATTATTTATAAGGCAGAACATCCTGAACATTTTAGTAAAACAGTAAGAATACATTGTAATTCGGAGTCATCTCCGATAATACTTACGGTTTCTGGTAATGCACAGTGAGTGTTTAAAAAAGTAAAAACGAAAATTAATAAGGTATGAGGAAATCTGTGTGGTTGTTTACATTATTGCTTCTTTGCTCTTGTGTGAACAACCATCGTTTGAGTAAAGCGCTTGAACTGGCTGGGAGTAATCGGGGCGAGTTAGAAAAGGTACTTATCCACTATAAAGATAGTGGGGAGAAATATAAAGCAGCTTGCTTTTTGATTGAGAATATGCCTAAATGTTACAGTTACAAAGGGTGGCTGATAGATACGTTGAGATATTGGAAAGCAACTACGGATTCTTTTGGTATCATTGATAGTAGTCAAGTAGCAAAATGGGAGAAATATCCGGCTTCGATGATGAATAAAGAGTATGATATTCATGTTATAACTGCTGATTATCTGATTCGTAATATAGATCAAGCCTTTGTGGTCTGGAAGAAAAGGCCTTGGAATAAAGATCTTTCCTTTGATGATTTCTGTGAATTGATTCTTCCTTATCGTATCGGTGATGAAACGCTTGAAGACTGGCGGAGTGTATACAGCGAGGAATTCTCGTTTTTATTGGACTCTGTTTATATAGGAACAGATGTAATGGAAGCCACGAAGGTTGTTATGGAGAACCTGAGGGAAAGGGGATTTCGGTTTAATAATGACTTTGATTCACCTCATATGGGTGCTCTTTTCCTATTGGAGCATCGGGCCGGAAAATGTGTGGACATGTGTGATTTTGGACTTTATGTTTTGCGCTCATTAGGAATTCCGGCCACAGCAGACGTGTATTTCTTTGAATCGGAATCCCGAATGGGCCATATCTGGGATGTAGTGAGAGATTCTTTGGGAAATTTTGTTAATATAAACTCTTTCCATGTGGCTAAATTTAAGTGGGACGTGGACGGAAGAAGGATAGGGAAGGTATTTCGCTATTGTTATGGTCTACAAAAAGAGAAACTGAAGTTTCTGAGTGTGAAAGATGAGATACCTCCCTTGTTCAGACATTGTTTTGTGAAGGATGTTTCTGAAGATTATTTTAAAGATGATTTGGTGTTGGATTTAAGTGATGTAGAAGACGACTATGTATATTTGGGAGTATTTCGTCCGCAAACGGCAGGAGAGGGAGTGGATATAGCTAAATTGAGGAAAGGAAAAGCGACTTTCAATAATATAGAGGCTAAAATGATATATATGCCTCTTGCTTATGAGAATTCAACCTATAAGCCCATAGGTTATCCCTTTTTCTTTGACGGTAAGGAGGCACATCCTTACATTCCTGATTTGTCTGTAAAGGATACTGTCGTTTTAAAAAGAAAAGCTGCTTTCTTTGACTGGATTAGATACTGTTTCAATATCATGGTAGGCAGTAAATTTGAGGTGTCAAATAGAAAAGATTTTTCAGGGAATGAACCATTTTATTGTATTTGCGATACCCCACATACCAACCGTACTTTTATACATTTGCCAGAACCGGTGAAAGGACGGTATGTTAGGTTCTCTACGCCAAAAGATATACGTATTGAATTGGCCGAGTTGTCTTTCAGTTATGATGGAGTGAAGGTGAATCCTCTGAAAATAGAAGGAGATGTTTCGGAAAATAAGTATCTTAAAATAGATAATATTATTGACGGTGACGTGCTTACTTACTATTTACCTAAAAAGGGAGGTGCTTCTATGGTGATTGATTTTGGTAAGGAGATATGTTTCAATGAATTGATGTATATGCCCAGAAATGATGATAATTTTGTCCGTATAGGCGATGTTTATGAGTTGTTTTATCATGGGGGAAAAGATGGATGGATTTCGTTGGGACAGAAAAAGGCTACCGATACTTTTTTGGTGTATGACAACATGCCTAGGGGCGCACTTTTTTATCTTCATGACATCACACGTGGCAAAGAGGAGCAAGTATTTCGGATTGAGAACGGAAAGCAGGTTTTCATATCAAATTTTGGGAAATGAGGTTTCGGAATAATTTATTCTTGCGTAAGTTGTTGGCTTGGGGCATTAATTTAGTCAATGGATTGTGTTTTGTGGCTTTTGGGGGACTGTTGGCTCAGTTGTTGCTTGCCATTTCCTTTAAGATTCCTTCTGATTCGATGGAACCTTCCTTGTTGGCAGGAGACTATATTCTGGTTGATAAGTGCTCAAAAGGAGCGAGGCTGTTCGATGTGTTTGCCGCATTGGAAAGGAAAGAGGTTAAGATTCATCGTATGCCCGGATGGAGGGAGTTCAAGAGGAATGATGTGCTTGTATTCAATTTTCCTTATCCGGGAAGTTGGGACAGCATTGCCTTTGATGTAATGTCATATTATGTAAAGCGTTGTATAGCAGTTCCGGGAGACACTTTGGAAATCAAGGACTGCCATTATAGGGTGAAAGGGCATGACGGATACTTGGGGAATACTGCTGCACAAGATAAATTGCAAAAATTACTTGACTCCGAGGAATTTGTGAATAGGGGAATAGTGGTTGAAAGTTATCCTTTTGATAAAGAACTGGGCTGGAGCATTGCCGAATTTGGACCATTGTACATACCGGCTAAAGGAAGTGTAGTAGAGATGGATTCACTGAACCGGATGCTTTATAGAAATCTGATAGAATGGGAACAGAAGGAGAAACTGACGTTCAGGAGGGATACTGTATTGTTAGGAGACAGTGTTATAAGCAGATACTGTTTCCGTGAGAATTATTATTTCGTATCCGGTGACAAGATGGAGAACTCGAAAGACTCACGCTATTGGGGATTGTTGCCTGAACCTTTTATTGTAGGCAGGGCTCTACGCATTTGGAAATCGAAGGATGATATGTCAGGAAGTATAAAATGGGAACGGGTATGGAAGAAAATAGAATAAGGCAAATAAAGGCTGTCGTTACTTGGACTGTGCTTTGGATGGCTGTTCTGGTTTTATTGTCAATGGTATGCGTAGCTTCTTCAGGGTTACTTCCTGCTGAAACTGTCGGGCAGTGGGTCTGGTTCGACAAGGCGTCCTTCTTGTTGGCTGGATGTATTCTATCGGCGCTTATCTTTAAGTCTAAAGGGGATTTTATAAGTTTGGATTCTGTGATTTCCTGGGTATTGGTTGTGTTGGGAGGATCTGAAGCTATTTTAGGGTTGCGCCAACTCTATGGCTTTGCAACTTCCGGTCACTCTATGTACGCCTTGACGGGTTCTTTCTTCAATCCGGGACCTTATTCGGGCTATTTGGCTATGATACTTCCGGTATGTTTGTATCAATGGCTGGTTTGTGGCAGGAGGGGGGGACGTGTTGTTGCCGGTGGTGTGATGCTGCTTATCTTTTGTGTGCTTCCGGCAGGAATGAGCCGTTCGGCATGGTTGGCGGCAGGAGTTTCCTGTCTGTGTGTATATGCTTGGCATATGGATTGGACGGATAAGTTCAGATTATTATGGCAGCAGCAAAAGCAGCGTGTGGTGATGGTAGTGGTCGGTGGATTCTGTGTCTTGCTATTGGCGGGCTATTTACTGTTTGTCTTGAAACCCGATTCTGCACGTGGCCGTCTTTTCATGTGGAAGATAACTTGTCGTGCCATTGCAGAAAAGCCGTTGACCGGATATGGGATTCATAATTTCGCAGCAGCCTATGGAAATGCGCAGGAAACTTATTTTGCAGCAGGTGATTATGAACCGTGGGAGGAACGTGTGGCGGGAAGTCCGGAATATGCATTCAATGAATATCTGCAGGCTGCGGTCGAACTGGGCATTCCTTTGGCGGTATGTCTATTGGTTGTGGTCGTGCTGTGTTTGTATAGGGGAGTCCGTAAAGGACGTTATGGTATCTGTGGGGCTATTCTTTCTTTGATGATATTCTCTTTTTCCTCCTATCCGCTACAACTTCCGGTATTTATCGTTACATTTGGAGGATTGCTTGTGGCGTGCTTGTCCGGTGCCGACCGTTGGCAATGGTTGGGGCTGGCTGTATCAGTAGGCATCATTGGCGGTTTTCGCCTGAAGAATGACTTGCAAGTGGAGCAGGCCTGTCGGGAGTGGATGAATGCGCGGGTGCTGTATAATGCAGGTGCGTATCAATCGGCAGAGAAAGAGTACGGGCGCCTTTATCCTCTGTTGAGGGACCGGGCATCTTTCTTGTTCGAATATGGGCATGGATTGCACAAGCAGCAGCAGTTCAGTAAATCCAACCGTATTTTGAAAGAAGCTTTACAGCGTAGTTGTGACCCCATGATACTGAATGTGATAGGCAAGAACTATCAGCAGATGGGTGATTGCTTGTCAGCGGAAGACTGGTTTATCCGTTCCACCCATCGTTTGCCGGGACGTATTTATCCCTATTATCTGCTTGCGAAGCTTTATGCGGAACCAAGCTTCAGGCAACCGGACAAGTTTGAAAAAATGAAGTGGATGGTATTGACGAAAGAGCCGAAAGTGCATTCTACGGCAATACGACAGATGAGGGAGGAAATAAAAAAGATTCAGCTTATTTTTGTCCATATTAAAAAAGATGAATAAAAACGGAAAGTGTTAATAATGAGTGAACTAATTGCTAAAGTGCTATGAAAAAAGTGTCCACATGCAAATATCGGTTCGTTTTTTTGAAACGATTAATTTTATCAATTTATAATTGAGTATGAATATGAAGACACAGAACTATCGATACCTGCTATGCATGGCCGTTGCCCTGCTTGCCGCCTGCTCCGATGCCGGAAAGGGAAAAGAGTCCGAGGAAGGGGTGGCAACCGTCCTGCCAAGTGAAAGCAATGAAGTGACCGTGAAAGTCCTGAAGCGGGCGACCTTTGAGCATGAACTGGTGAGCAACGGAAAAGTAACCGCCGGTGCCATGGCGGATTTGCGTTTTGAGACCACCGGTGTAGTGGCACACATCTACGTGAAGAACGGTGACCCGGTGCGCAAAGGGCAGAAACTTGCCGAACTGGATAAGTTCCGCCTGAAGAACAAGACCGCGCAGGCCAAGGATGCCTTGGAAAAAGCGGAACTTGAGCTGCAGGATGTATTGATAGGGCAAGGCTATCCGGTGGGGGATGCCTCCAAAGTACCTGCTGACATCATGAAGCTGGCCCGCGTGAGGAGCGGTTACGACCAGAGCCTCGCCCAGTATGAGCTTGCCGCGTATGAAGAGGAACACGCCACGCTGGTTGCGCCTTTTGACGGGGTAGTGGCGAACCTGTTCTCCAAACCGTTCAACGAGGCAAGTACCTCGGAAGCCTTCTGCTCCATTATCGGCACTCAAGGTATGGAGGTGGACTTCACGGTGCTGGAAAGCGAACTGCCGTTGATAAAGAGTGGCGACAAGGTGATTGTTACCCCTTATTCGGATGCCGGTTCCAGACAGGAGGGGCGCATCACCCAAATCAATCCTCTGGTGGATGACAAGGGGATGGTTAAGGTGAAGGCTACCGTCAATGGCAAGGGACGGCTGTTCAGTGGGATGAACGTGAGGGTGAACGTGCACCGCTCTCTGGGCGGACAGCTTGTAATCCCGAAGAGTGCCGTGGTGTTGCGTTCGGGCAAGCAGGTGGTGTTTACCCTGAAAGACGGAAAGGCGCAGTGGAACTATGTGCAGACCGGTCTGGAGAATGCGGAAAGCTATAGTATGGCCGACGATGCCCTGAAAGAGGGCGATACGGTCATTGTGACGGGAAATGTGAATCTGGCACATGAAGCACCGGTGAAGGTGGTTGATAGATAATGAGTGATAAGTGGTAATTCAAAATTCATAGTTCAATTGATAAAGTTTTTGATACAGCGGCCTATTGCCGTACTGATGGCATTTACAGCATGCTTCATTGTCGGGCTGGTGACTTACTTCACCTTGCCGGTATCCTTGCTGCCCGATATTGCCATCCCGGAAATTACAGTGCAGGTGTCGGCGCAGAATACCTCGGCGCGTGAATTAGAGAATACGGTGGTGAAACCTCTGCGGCAGCAGCTCATCCAGGTGGCGAAACTGAAGGACATGGACAGCGAGACGCGCGATGGTGCAGGCATCATCCGCCTGGGCTTCGACTTCGGTACGAATACCGACCTTGCCTTCATAGAAGTGAACGAGAAGATTGACGCCGCCATGAACTATCTGCCCAAGGATGCCGAACGCCCGAAGGTGATAAAGGCAAGTGCGACGGACATTCCTGTCTTCTACCTCAATCTGACCCTAAAAAGCGACAGTGCATACGGCAAGGTGGACGAACGCGCGTTTCTTGATTTGTGCGAGTTTGCCGAAAATGTCATAAAGCGTCGCATCGAGCAGTTGGCGGAAGTGGCAATGGTGGATGTCACGGGTTTGGTCGAACGCCAGTTACAGATTGTGCCCGACCCGGATAAGCTTGCTGTGTTGGGGCTCTCCATTGAAGACATAGAAAACGTGCTGGCGCAAAACAACGTGGAGCCGGGCAGCATGACCGTGCGCGACGGCTACTACGAATACAACATTAAGTTCTCCACCCTGCTGCGGACAGAGGAGGACGTGAAGGGCATCCTGCTGCGAAAGGAAGGACGTATCATCCGCCTGGGAGACTTCTGCCGGGTAGAGATTGTTCCTGCCAAGGAGAAAGGTGTCTCCATGAGCAATGGCAAGCGTGCCGTTACCCTTGCCGTCATCAAGCAGGCGGACGAGAATATGGAAGACATGAAGCTTGCCATCAACAGCACGATGGACTACTTCAAGAAAGTATATCCCGACATTGATTTTAGCATCAGCCGTAACCAGACGGAGTTGCTGGACTATACCATCTCCAATCTTCAGCAAAATTTGTCGTTGGGTTTCCTGTTCATCTGCATTGTGGCGGTACTCTTCTTGGGTGACATCAAATCACCGTTCATCATCGGGTTGAGTATGGTGGTATCTATTGTCATCTGCTTCCTGTTCTTCTACTTGTTCAAGATGTCACTCAATATCATTTCTTTGTCGGGATTAATCCTGGCGTTGGGTATGATGATTGACAGCAGCATCATTGTGACGGAGAATATTTCGCAGTATCGCGAACGGGGCTATTCGTTGCGGCGGGCTTGCGTGACGGGAACGAGTGAGGTGGTGACGCCCATGCTGAGTTCGTCGCTGACCACTATTGCCGTATTTGTGCCGCTGATATTTATGAGCGGCATTGCAGGGGCGTTGTTCTACGACCAGGCATTCTCTGTTACGGTGGGGTTGCTGGTTTCCTACTTCACGGGTATCATGCTGCTGCCGGTCCTCTATATGCTGGTCTACCGGACGGGGTTGCGCGGCAGGTCGTGGTTCTCCCGCATCCGTATCAACAATCCGTTGAAGGAACATACGCTGGACCGTTTTTATGATGCGGGCATCGACTGGGTATTCTCCCACAAGACGGTAAGTAGCGTATTCTGTGTGGTTTCTATACCTCTTTGTGTCTTTCTGTTCTATTCCGTCGGCAAGGAGCGTATGCCGCAGATAGACCAGAATGAACTGATAGTCCACGTGGAATGGAACGAAAACATACATGTGGACGAGAACCGGCATCGTGTGAATGTGCTGTTCGGACAGTTGTTGGACAAGACTGTGGAACAGACGGCTGCCATAGGCCAGCAGGACTATCTGCTGAACCGTGAGCAGGCTCTTTCTTCTTCGGAGGCGGAATTGTATTTCAAGACTTCCTCGCCTGACGGGATTGCTCCCTTGCAGAAACAGGCGGGTGAGTGGCTGACACGGGAATATCCGTTGGCGACAGTCTCCTTTTCTCCACCCGAAACCGTGTTCGAGAAGCTTTTCGTGACCGGGGAGGCCGATGTGGTGGCGGAACTTTATGCCCGCAATAAGGAGAAGGCGCCGGCGGCGGAAGAATTGCGCGGACTGGAACAACAGTTTGCGGAGCTTACGGGGACAGCGCCCGTAGGTATCGCTTTCGAGAACCAGCTCGACATAAGCATCCTGCAGGAAAGGCTGTTGCTCTATGACGTTTCGTATGACGAGCTTTACCGTACGCTGCGGACGGCATTCAAGGAGAACAGCGTAGCTATGCTCCATTCCTACCAGCAATACCTGCCTATCAGCATTGTGGGCGAGGAGCGGACAGTGAATGAGGTGCTGCAGCAGACATTGATACAGACCCGTCCGGACAGTAAGGGCGAAGTGGAGCATATTCCGCTTCGGGAGCTGGTAAAGGTGCGTCCGGCCGAGGATTTGAAAACGATTACGGCAGGACGCAACGGTGAATATATACCGTTCCGTTTCTATGAAGTGGACGATGCTCCGGAGTTGATGGAAAAGGTGAAGCGGGAGGCGGATGCCACGGGTGACTGGGATACGGCCTTTTCCGGCAGTTTCTTCTCCAACCGCCAGATGCTGGACGAGTTGGTGGTGATTCTTTTCATCTCTATCATGCTGATGTATTTCATTCTTGCCGCCCAGTTCGAAAGCTTCGTGCAGCCGCTCATCGTGCTGCTGGAAATCCCGATAGATGTGGCGTTTGCCCTGCTTCTGTTGTGGATATGCGGACATACCTTGAACCTGATGTCTGCCATCGGACTGATAGTGACGTGCGGTATCATCATCAACGACTCCATCCTGAAGCTGGATGCCATTAATGAATTACGGAGGGCTGGTATGCCGTTGCTCGAGGCCATCCACGAGGCGGGGCGCAGAAGGCTCCGGCCCATCATCATGACATCGCTCACCACCATTTTCGCTATGGTTCCGCTGCTGTTCTCGTTCGACATGGGCTCGGAGCTGCAGAAGCCGCTTTCCATAGCGATGATTGGGGCTATGTCTGTAGGAACACTGGTCAGTCTGTTCATCATCCCGTTGATATATTGGTTTATTTATAGAAAAGAAAGAGCATGAAGAAATTAAGTCTTATACTTTTGTTCAGTCTGGGAGCCCTTTCCGCTTTTGCCCAACAGCGGATAACGCTCGATTTGCAGCAGACCATTGCCCTGGCGAATGACAGTTCGCTGGAAGCCTTCCGCACCAAGAACATGTATCTGGCCGGTTATTGGGAATACCGCACCTATAAGGCAAACCGCCTTCCCAGCCTGACGCTGAACATGACTCCGGCACAGTACAACCGCGATATCACCAAGCGTTACGACTCCGAACAGGACCTTGACATCTATCGCAGCCAGCAATCCTTCTATGCATACGGCAATCTTGCCGTCAGACAGAATTTCGACTTGACGGGCGGTACGTTCTATCTGGATACGGAGCTGGGCTATATGCGGAGCTTCGGTGGAAACAAGTATACCCAGTTCACCAGTGTTCCGGTTCGTCTGGGCTACTCGCAGAGTCTGGTCGGTTACAATCCTTTCCGTTGGGAACGCAGGATTGAGCCGCTGAAGTACGAGAAGGTGAAGAAGGAGTATATCTACAATGCAGAGCGGGTGTCCGAGCAGGCCACTACCTATTTCTTTGCGCTTGCCATGGCACAGGCGGAATATGACTTGGCCAAGGACAATGCCGTCTCCACCGATACCCTCTACCGCATCGGCATGCAGCGCTTGAAAATAGCCGCCATCAGCCGTGCCGACCTGCTGACGCTGAAACTCGACGTGGTGAACGCCCGCAATACTTTGCAGAATGCCGCCAGTGCCTTGAAGCGCGCCATGTTTTCGTTGGCATCTTTCCTGAATATGGAGAAGAACACGGATATCAGGGTGTCGCTTCCGGGACGTCCGAGGGCGCTGACCATACCGGTTGATGAGGCTTTGCTGGCCGCTCAAGCCAACAATCCGGAATTTCTGGGGCTTCGTCAGGAAGTGCTGGAAGCCGAGCAGACAGTAGACAAGACGAAGAAGGAATCGCGCTTCAACGCCAGCATCAACGCCAGCGTCGGCTTCAACCAGGTGGCAGAGAAATTCGGTGAAGCATACAGGCATCCCATGCAGCAGGAGATGGTGTCGGTCAGTGTCTCCATTCCACTGGTGGACTGGGGCGTGAGGAAAGGCAAATACAACATGGCGAGGAACAATCTGAACGTGGTGAAGACTTCTGCCAGGCAAAGTGAAATCAGCATTGAGGAGGAGGTTATCATGACCGTCAGCGACTTCAACGTCCAGCAAGCCCTCGTCGCCAGTGCCGAAGAGGCCCTCGACCTTGCCATCCTGGCGTATAACGAAACCCGCCAGCGCTTCATTATCGGCAAGGCAGACATCAACAGCCTGACCCTCTCGCTGAACCGCCAGCAGGAAGCGCAACGCAATTACATCTCCGCCTTGCAGGACTACTGGCTGAATTATTACAAGATACGGAAACTGACGTTGCACGACTTTGCCAGCGGATTTTCGCTGTCGGAAAAATTTGATTATAATAACTGATGAAACGAGTTTCTTCCTTCACCGTCATAGTGGCGTTTGTCTGCCTTGCTTTGGTAGGGGTGGCGTTGATACCGCTGCTCCCCGTCAAGCTGAATCCGTCACGCAGCCTGCCCGGCTTCACGGTGGGTTTCAGCATGCCTGGCACTTCGTCGCGGGTGGTGGAGATGGAAGTGACCAGCAAGCTGGAATCCATGCTGGCGCGTATCCGCGGAGTGAAGCGGCTGAACTCCACCTCGGGCAACGGCTACGGCAACATTACTGTGGAGCTGGACAAGCATGCCGATGTCGAGGCAGTCCGCTTCGAAGCTTCCACCATCATCCGGCAGACGTGGCCCCAATTGCCCGAAGGTGTCAGCTATCCCACCATTCACATGAAAGTGCCCGACGAGAACGCCTCACGCCCCTTCATGTCCTTCACCCTGAACGCCCCCTCCACCCCGATATTGATTCAGCAGTATGCCGAGGAGCATATCAAGCCGCGGCTGGCAAATATTCCGAGTATCTATAAGGTGGAACTCAGCGGTGCCACGCCCATGGAGTGGAGACTGGAATATGACAGTGAACAGTTGCGCTTGCTGGGTGTGGCACTGTCGGACATCAGCGAGGCAGTACAGCGGCATTACCGGAAGGAATTTCTGGGTACGCACAATGTGGATACAGGTAACGGTAGCCGGGAATGGATACGCCTGGCACTGGTGCCGGAGAGCAACTCCCTTGGTTTTAATCCTGCTGCCATCACCGTGACGGCTACCGACGGGAAACTGCTCCGCTTGGACGAACTGGTGTCGGCTGTCCGTATGGAGGAGGAGCCGCAAAGCTATTACCGCATCAATGGGCTGAATTCCGTCTATCTATCCATTACTGCGGAAGAAACTGCCAACCAGTTGCAACTGAACCGTGCCGTGATGGACGAGATGGAAGCTGTTCGGCAGGTACTTCCTGTCGGATATGAAGTGCATACCAGCTATGATGCGACCGAGTACATACGGGAAGAACTGGACAAGATTTACTTCCGTACCGGTTTGACGGTACTCATCCTGCTTGTATTCGTATGGCTCATTACTCGTAAGTTGAAATATCTTTTTCTGATAGTTACCAGCCTGGCTGTAAATATAGCGGTGGCACTTATCTTCTACTACCTCTTCGGACTTGAGATGCAGCTTTATTCGCTGGCGGGTATCACTGTCTCGCTGAATCTGGTGATAGACAGCACCATTGTCATGACCGACCACATTCTGCATCGGCGTAATCTCAAGGCCTTCCTGTCGGTGTTGGCGGCAACCCTCACTACGATGGGTGCGCTTGTTATCATTTTCTTCCTTGACGAGAAGATACGGCTCAACCTGCAGGACTTTGCAGCGGTAGTGATCATCAATCTGGCTGTTTCCTTGATGGTGGCATTGTTCTTTGTTCCGTCGATGATTGAGAAGATAGGACTGGTGAGGCGGATTACGGGGAAGAAGAGGCGTCTTGTCTTGCCGGGGCTGACGCAAACATTCAAAACAAGGTTGGGACGGATTTTCAGACGTTTCCCCGTTTATTTCTCCTGCTGTTACTCTGCTCTCATCCGTTTTCTGTGCCGTTGGCGCTGGGCTGTATGCCTGCTGTTACTGTTGGGTTTCGGTCTGCCCGTTTTTCTGTTGCCCGGCAAACTGGAAGGAGGGGGAAAATGGGAAGCTGCTTACAATAAGGTATTCGGTTCGGATACCTATAAGGAGTCGGTGAAACCCGTTGTGGACAAGGCGCTGGGCGGCAGCTTGCGGCTTTTCATACAGAAGGTGTACGAAGGCAGTTACTTCACCCGTAATGAGGAGGTGGTGCTCTATGCCAACGCCAACCTTCCCAATGGCAGCACCCTCGAGCAGATGAACACTTTGATGAAACGTATGGAGACCTACCTCAGCCGGTTCAAGGAAATCAGGCAGTTTCATACTTCCATTTACAGCCCCCGGCGTGCCAGTATGCAGATTTATTTTAAGAAGGAAGCCCGGAACAGCGGTTTTCCCTATACACTGAAAGCCAATATGATAAGCAAGGCACTGGAACTGGGAGGCGGCAGCTGGGGCATCTACGGATTGCAGGACCAGGGGTTCAGTAATGACGTCCGCGAGAGTGCCGGCTCCTACCGCATCAGGATGTACGGCTACAACTACGACGAACTCTATGAGTGGGCGGAGAAGCTGAAGGCCAAGCTGCTGACGCACCGGCGTATCAAGGAAGTGCTCATCAATTCGGAGTTCTCCTGGTGGAAGGATGACTATCAGGAATTCTACTTCAACCTGAACAAGGAGCGCATGGCGCAAGAGGGCATCGACGCGCAAGTGCTTTTCTCTGCGGTGCGCCCCATCTTCGGCAAGAATCTGGAGATTGGCTCGGTAGCGGCCGAGCAGGGAACGGAGAAAATCAAGCTCTCTTCCCGCCAGTCTGCCGAATATGACATCTGGGCAATGCAGTTCTTTCCCTATGGAGTAGGAAACGGCAAGCATTACAAACTTTCCGAACTGGCTACTGTGGAAAAGGGACAGATGCCGCAGGAGATTGCCAAAGAAAACCAGCAGTACCGCCTCTGCCTGCAATACGAATATATCGGCTCCAATGAGATGGGCAACAAGATACAGAAACGTGACCTGGAGGAGTTCAACAAACTGTTGCCGATGGGTTATACAGCCGAGTCGGACAGCAACAGTTGGTCATGGGGCGAGAAGGACAACCGCCAATACCTGCTTCTGCTGGTGGTGATAGCCATCATCTTCTTTACGAC
Organism: Bacteroides sp. AF25-38AC; assembly: GCF_003602995.1. Classification (NCBI taxonomy): domain Bacteria; kingdom Pseudomonadati; phylum Bacteroidota; class Bacteroidia; order Bacteroidales; family Bacteroidaceae; genus Bacteroides; species Bacteroides sp. AF25-38AC. The sequence goes on from NZ_QTMD01000006.1 coordinate 92,088, forward strand.
CAGCGTTCTGTTCAACTCCCTGAAGCAGCCGCTTGCCATCATCTTTGTGATTCCGGTTTCTTATATCGGGGTATTTCTTACTTTCTATTGGTTCCGGCTGAACTTCGACCAGGGCGGTTTTGCCTCGTTCGTCCTGCTGTGCGGCATCACGGTGAATGCCAGCATCTATGTCCTGAACGAGTACAACAGCATCCGACGTCGTTTCCCCCGTCTTTCCGCTCTTCGTGCCTACGTCAAGGCGTGGAATGCGAAGGTCGTTCCTATTTTCCTCACGGTAGTTTCTACCATTCTGGGATTTATCCCTTTCATGATAGGTGAGGACAAGGAGGCTTTCTGGTTTCCATTGGCGGCGGGTACCATTGGCGGACTGGTGATGTCCGTCATCGGTATCTTCTTTTTCCTGCCGGTTTTTGTGTTGAAACAGCGTGATTTTCTTAGGAAATGATTACTTTTGCTCGATTTTGTTACCTGAATGGATACTTGAATTTTAAATATGGAAAGTGCGGAGTACTCTTTGGATGAGTTATTATGTCAGTCTCTTCTGTTGTTTCGTCAGTATCGGTTTTATGATGCTCCAGAATGTGGAGAAAAGGCATTCCGGATATTGGAGGAAGCCCATGTATGGATGGGGCGTACGCAAGAGTGTGTGGATATGGCGAAATGGGGGTGCGTGATAGAGTGTCTTGCGCAGAAATACTACATAGAAGATGATACGGATGCGATTCTGGAAGAAATTGATGCTGCCTTGGTTGCGCATTGGAAGAGGATAGAGAAAATCCATGCAGAAGTCACCACCGTTTATTTATGGCTGGGGTACTATTTCCTGCTACGTTTCAGAAACCGGGAATCCCGTTCCCATTCCCGTTGTAAACAGATAATGTCCAGCTTGTTGTGTGCTTTGGTCGAAATCTTCCGTAAGGTGGAGAAGGGGGGAGCCCCGACAGAAGTCTTGTCACATCTTTCGGTAGATGTTTGGGGAGAGACCGTCTGCTGGATGGAGCAGGTACATGATTCCCGTCTTTGCGAGAAGCAGTCGTCAGCTTTGCTGGCACAACTCTATAACCTGAAAAGTGTGGAGTTGGAAAAAGGTCCGGGAAAGCAGGATGCTTTGCTCCAGCAGATTCTGGAGTTTTATTGCTTTTAAGGGAAAATTATCTCTGCTTAGTTTTATCATTTCTGCTTCCACACTTCCACCTACTTCCTGCATCCCTTTATTCATCGGCATTACAAGTGCTGTGGAAGCAACTCAAAAAGGTGGAAGCAACTTTTGCTTCCACAGCGGAAATACGCCGGAAGGTAAGTTAATATCTTGTTTGTTAGTGTATTAATAGAATGTGCAGCATTTTGCAAATATCTTGTTTACACGATAAGCGTTTCGTGTAAACACGGTATTAACTTCGTAAAAGACCGTTTACCGATAGACTGCAGCTGGGCTCATAATAGGAATAAGATAGGTGCACAGTATGGGGAAACTATGAGTATAATAGGTGTTCAACGGTTATGAAGCACCTTGTTGACGGTCGTTAGTCGAGTGGTTGACGGCCGTTGGCAGAGCGCATCACGGCCGATAGGCGCTGATAACTCCGTACAGAAAATGGAAAGGAAGCCTATGTAAGGGGAAACAAGCTCTGAGCTATTTGTTTTGTTTGCCACATTTATCTTGTTTTTGTACATTGTTGAAGCGGTTTTTTGTATCTTTGAAGGGAGAGGCCGTAAAAAAGCTTATTCTCATCCAAAGTTTAATTATATATACATGGATTATGAAGCGATGTATAGTACTGTTCATAACATTCTGCTGTGCAGTTGTTTCTAATGCGTAGACAAATGGCATTGTGACTGATGGGGAAAAAGGATTGCCGTTGGCTGGTGTGAATATTTATCTCCAAAAGGATTCTGTGGGCATAGGAGTTATACGTAATGATAATCTGGTAAAGAACATGTTCATATGAAAAAACTGCTATATCTTGGACTTTTGTCCGTTTGCGTACTGTTAGGTTCTTGCGTAGAGAAGAACGTATTCAATGCTTTTGATAAGGTAGAGAGGTATATGGATGTATATTCTGACAGTGCATTGCTGCTGTTGGAGCAAATTCCTCATCCGGAGAAGCTTCGTGGAAAGCAGCGGGCAGACTATGTGCTGCTGTTGACACAAGCCCGTGATAAGAACTATCTGGATAGCATGCAGTCGGATTCGTTGATAAAGTTGGCGGTAGATTATTATAAGAATGGGGGTGATAACGTGAAAGCGGGGAAGGCATTGTTTTATTATGGCAAAGTGATGGATTTGCAGGGGAATGATACGCTGGCTATGCAAGCCTATTTGAATGCTTTGGCTAAATTGGAGAAAACGGAAGAGTATAAGCTACAAGGCTTGGCATATGAGTATATCGGTATTTTGAATGCAGATAGAAAGCTACACAAAGATGCTCTTGATAATTATCAAAGTTCGGTATATTGTTTTCAAAAGGCAGCCGATACTTTAGGGGTTATATATGCTTATCGGGATATTGCTCGTATTTATTATGTAGAACAACAATATGACAGTGTTTATAACTACATCAATAGGGCTTTGTCCTTGTGTGAAGAAAAGAAAGGATGTATCGATTTTGAACGAGTAACTCCTTCTTTGTTACAAGTAAAAGGAATTGCAAAAAGAAATGAGGGAGATTTGGAAAATGCAATAATCTTGTTGAAAACTGCGGTAGAGACTGAACAAGATAGGCATTCTATGCATCACTGTTCAATGTCATTGGGGAACATTTATTTGAATCTAAATAAGTTGGATGAGGCTGGAAGATGTTTCGCTTTAGCTTTGAATTCTGAAAATCCTCGTACTCTGGCGGGTGCATATCACTATTTGTATCTGTTGGAAAAGAAACAGAAAAAGTATGCAATGGCTCTCTATTTCAAAGAAAAGTCTGATTCGTTGTTAGTCATTGAACGGGATGCTAAACAAACATCTCAAATTTTGACTTTGCAACGTAAATATGAAAGAGGAAAACTTCTTTTAGAAAAGCAACAGGTTGAACGTGAAAAGCAAATACAGCTTTATTTTTGGATAGCAGTAGTCTTGTTTATTATACTGCTATGCATTGTTTTGTATTTTCTTTTGAGAAAGAGATATGAAGGACTGTTCCGGAAGAATATGCAAATAATAGAAGAAAATGAGTGCATGATTAAACGATATGTTTATGAACTTGATGTGTTGAAACAAAGGGCAGGTGAGATGGCAGAAACAAATAGAGAGAAGATTGCTAAATTGAACCAAAAGATTTTGCTATTGGAGAGTGAGAATAAAAAAATAAGTGAAAATGTATGTGTAAATGGCGTTTATCTCTTGGAACAATTGAAGAAGGAAAAGCTGATTGTGAAGAATATGACCAACCAGGAGAAAGAACAACTCCTTGAATATATAGATTTAATATATGGTAATTTTATTTCTCGGTTAAAGAAAGATTTTAAATTAACTAGTGGCAACTTGATGTTGTTGGCTTTGCTTAAAGTCGGTTTCACTTCCAGTGAATTGATGTTCACTTTTGACTGTGAGATGAATTCCATTTTTACGAAGAAACGGAGGTTGAGGGGAATCTTAAGTTTGGATACAAATGATAAATTGGAAGAATTTGTAGCTCTTTACTAGAATAATCGCTTGATTTTCGTCCACTAATTTAGAAATGTTTTTACTGTCATCTTATTGGTGTATAGAGTATTGACTTGTCTTGTGTTGTCCACTCGTATTTTCTCTAAGAAGTGATTGAATGGCTATCTTTGTAACATTCAAAACTAAAGATACTATGAAATCATTTTTTATTTTGTTAAGTTTATACTACTTTCTTGTAGTAAATGTAGTAAGTGCAGATTCAGTTACTTTTCCTTCGAGAGTAGAAATCGTCATGGATGAGGATTTTGATTTACCGGGTGGTCCGGGGAATGCTCATCGTTCTATTCCTTCAGCTACTCCTTTTTTAGCATTTTTGAATGATGACCATTCCATTGATTTGGAATTCTATCAATCGATAGGTGAAGTGGAAATTGCAATTTCTCAGAATGGGAATGTTGTTTACTCCTCTGCTGAGAATATAGACTCTCCTATATTATGAGAATATAGACTCTCCTATATTAAGAAAAGTACAGTTACAGCAAGGTTTAGGTGGTGATTTTTTACTTGAGATAAAGGGCGCGGATGGGGCTTATGCATTCGGTAGATTTACTGTTCATTGATTTGATAATGAATATATAACACTATGAAACAAATCTCATTTTGCATCACTTGCATGAACCGGCTTATTATCGACGAAGTCATAGTGGGAATATGGTTTTTAGGTTAGCGAGTCGGTATGTAATCTGGATGCAGATAATTATCTGGGGGAAAGGCTTTGCAGAGTTCGTGATGAAGAAGTTTGAGAATGAAGAAAATATATTCTATATCAGTACTCTTTGTAAACGTGATGTTTTTGGACGAATATGTTTGAAGAAGCGAGGCTTTATTGCAATGAAAGGTTATAATGAGGCTTTGGTAGGCTATGGATTTGAGGATGCAGAATTTTATGATGGTCTGGAGTCGTAATCAGGATATGAAGTCGGGTGAAACTTGTTCGTTTTTAGCTAAAGAAAAGATTGTATAACGCTTCTTTTTAGTAAGAAGCATAATAATTATTTATGTATGAAAAAAAAGATTGTAGTGTATGTCTTGATGGCTTTTATAGCTCTATTTTTAATATTTAGATTCGTGTCTATATCAAATAACATAAGTCTGCAAAGAGGAATTGTTAGAAGTGTATCTGCTACAGAGCATAATGATATTGTAATAGAGTTGGAGAATGATTCTTTTTATTATATAAATAGAGGTATGGAAAGTGAAATAAATTATGAATGGTTTCAGAATTATTTGCCAGGCCATGAAATAGAGTTGTATATTCAAAATGAACATTTATTTGGGTCAAATAGTAATCGTATTGTTGAAGTAAGCATAAATGATTCTGGCATATATAAGAAGTGATTTATATTTATTCGCAAGAAAACAGTTGTATGCCAAGAAGGTGATAACTTGTTTGATAAAGAGAACAATCAGCATATTCAAATTCGGGGAGTTAGTTCGGATGGATGTTTTTTTGCTTTATTACAACCGGATGAACTTAGCGATGATAATCAACAGAGAATGGGAGTTGAAGAAGAAGGTAACCCCATAATAGCTGTTCTTTATTAAGAAGTTGATATAAAGATGAAACTGTTTTCCCATGAAGTGTGAAAAATATATCTATGAATAGTTCGTAATTCATTTGTTTTTAGTATGTTTGTGCTATTCGTATATATAGTATGAAATACTAAGGAAGAGAATGTTCTTAATGAAAGTATGAAAAGAAGAGTTAAAGCATTGACTGTTGTTTTGGCAATATGTCTTATAACTGTTTTTATTCGATGTCAGTCGAATGAAACTCCTATTCAGCAACTTGTAGTTGTTGTGAATGGGGATTCTATTGAGATGGTTTTTGTGAAAGGAGGTACATTTATGATGGGATGTACAGATGAGCAGGGATGTGACTGTGAGGATAACGAGAAACCAGCACGTAAGGAGTCGGTATCTGATTTTTACATAGGAAAATATGAAGTTACTCAAAGGCTGTGGAGGGCGGTTATGGATACTGATTCCATTTTGCCGTTTAATGGGGGATGCGAAGATTGCCCGATGGAAAATGTAAGCTGGAAAAATGCGCAGGAGTTTATCGGTAGATTAAATGCTATGACCGGTAAAACATTTCGTCTTCCGACTGAGGCCGAATGGGAATACGCAGCGCGTGGTGGACACAAAAGTAAGCACTATAAATACAGTGGCAGCAATCAGGTAAGTGAGGTGGCTTGGTATGTTGGGAATTCCTCTGGCGGACAATATGGAGAAGCTGGAACTACCCGTCCGGTAGGTCTGAAAAAAAGCAATGAATTGGGATTGTATGATATGAGTGGCAATGTTTGGGAGTGGTGTGGTGATTTGTACACTAAAGAATACAAGCAAGGTGGTAAGTCTATCCATCCGGGATGGCCTTTTGAGGGTACTTATCTTTTTTTCCGCCGAATATTGCGAGGTGGAAGTTGGGGAGGAACAGCAAAGGGGTGTCGGGTGTCGTACATTGATTACGACATTGAGAATTATAGTGACGAGTATGGAGGTTTTCGCCTTGTGATGGAGCCGGAATCGATTAAATAATGTAATTAATGATGATAAGTGATATTTTACTACTTTCAGAGTAATGAATAGAAATGGTATGAGATATATGTGGAAATTCTTTTTATTATTGATGTTGGTTGTAACTTCGTGTTCCGAAAAGCAGATTGATGGCAATGTAATTAATGTTGCGGAAGCAATGAGTAGATTGTCAGAAGGACAATCTGTACAAAATTTGTTTTCCAGCATAAGTTATATTCCTTTGGAGACTAATGAGCAGGCTATTATAGGAAAATATCCGGAGTGCATAATTATGGATAGTGCGATATTGGTATCTTCTGTCCATCAGAATCTGAAGCTTTTTGACCGTACTAACGGGAAGTATATTCGGGATATTGGACACGTAGGTACTGATCCGGAAGGATATGCAAAGGATTCATGGGGGAAAGTGAGCTTTTGGGCTGATACGGTTCGGAGAACCGTTTATCTATTGGGATGGAATAATGATTTCCTACTATATGGATTTGATGGGAAATATAAGGATAGAATTCGATTGCAAGATACAGTCAATTGTATTCTGTCCCAAAATTACTATTTGATGGATGCGGACAGAATTTGGGGACATAATAAAATGAAACTCTCTCCGGAGACGCCATCAGTCTTTTATATGGATAGAAATACGATGTCATTGACCGGTATTGCTACATGGAATTCAGCCCTGCTTCCCATGGATGAGGTTTTGTCGGTTTCAAATTTGTTGGGGGGCAATGTTGCTTATGGAGGTGACTTGGCAATGGCAGAATTTGTTGGTGACCGGAAATATTATACGGCAATCAATAGCCCTTCGTTATGGAAATCTAAGGATGCCATCCGAGTGAAACAAGCTTTTAATGATACTATCTATACTATTTCAGAGCAGGGACTTACTCCATATCTGGTTTTTGAACTGGGTGAGTGGCACTGGAATGAGCAGCAGCAATTGGATGTAGAAGGATGTGATAAAAAAATAGCCATAGACTATATTCTGGAGAATGCAGAGTACATCTATTTCCATTTTCATACAAGCTTATATTTAGAAGAAAGTCAGTCATATTGTGGATTTTACCATAAGGAAAAGAAAACTGTTGTTTGCCAAAAGGGTGATAGCTTATTTGATAAAATGAATAATCAGCATATCCAAATCAGGGGAGTCACTTCGGATGGACATTTTTTTGCTTTGTTACAACCGGATGAACTCAGTGATGATAATCAACGGAGAATGGGAGTAGAAGAGGAAGGTAACCCTATTATGGTCATGCTTTATTAAGTACTTATTCCGTCGTCTTCCCCCTTGCATCCAAATACCCTCTTTTAAACATATCCACGAACAGAAAGAATAGTGACAAGAGCAGTGGCCCGAAGATGACACCCATGAATCCGAAAAGGGACAAGCCGATTACAACTCCGAAGACAGTGATAAGCGGATGAATGTCTGCCATTTTCTTCTGGATGATGAAGCGTATCAGGTTGTCGAGCTGTGAAATGACTGCACCGCCATAGATGGCCAGGCCGATAGCTTGAACCCAGTTGCCTATCAATGCCATGTAGACAGCTATCGGAAACCATACCAGCGCTGTTCCTACCATTGGGATGATGCTGGCGAAGCAGGTCAGGAAACCGGCGAACAAGATGTTGGGAGCACCGAAAATCCAGTAGCCTATCATGGCTACTCCTCCTTGTATGACGGCGAGTAAGGGGATGCCGATGGCATTGGAGCGGACAATCATGTTGATTTCGTGGATGACGTTTTGTGTATTGTCATCGTTGAACGGCAGTAGGTCGTTGACGTACTGTTCCATCTTTTTGCCCCCTATCAGCATGAAGTAGAGTACAAAGACCAGTACGAAGATGTTGACGGCAAAACTGCTGATACCTCCCATGATGGCTTGCCCGATGCGGGGAAGAATTGAAATGACGTATGCCACCGTGTCTTTCCCCAAGATATAGTAGCCGGTTTTGGCTTTAATGATGTTGGCCGCTTCTTCGAAAGGAGCTATAATGGCTTGCGGGTCCAGATTGATGTTTTGAAGATTGACCACAGCCAGCCATACCACCAGCCCAAGTGGAACCAGAAAGCAGAGAATTGCCTCTGCCGTAATGAGGGTGGCAGCTATGCTGCGCTTCATTTTCCGCTTGTCGGAAAGGTACATCATCTGCTTTCTCACCAGGATATAGATAGTCAAGGCTCCCAGCAGACCGCCCATGAATGGGGCTATTTGTCTGAAAAGAATGATTCCCAGCCCGATAATGATGGCTATCAATGAATATTTCCAGTATTGTTCTTTTGTGCTCATAAAGTTCCTGTATTTCTTAGTAAAGAAACATAAAAGAAGTTGAAAAGGTTTGGAAATTGTGGCCGGAATTCAATATTTATCCTTCGTCCAGCCAGCCTAACCCCTGGCGTATGATTTCCGGCTCCCCATTGGTGCAATCCACTACGGTAGAGCCTTCCGTACCGCCGATACCGCCGTCTATTACCAAATCGACAATATCACCGAATTTCTCGTCAATCAGTTCCGGGTCTGTGCAGTATTCAATGTCCTCATTGTCCTCATGCGGCAATGTAGTTGTCATGATGGGAGCATCCAGCAGGCGGGCTATTTCCTGAATGATGGAATTGTCCGGCATACGGATGCCGACCTCCTTACGGTTACGGAATATCTTGGGCAGGCGGGTGGTGCCGTTCAGAATGAAGGTGAAAGCTCCGGGCAGATTACGCTTCATCAACTTGAAGGTGCTGTTGTCCACTTTGGCGTATTCGCTGACCTTGCTCAAGTCGTAGCAGATGATGGAAAGATTGTTCTTCTTGGGGTCGATATTTTTAAGACGGCAGATACGTTCGATGGCTCGTTCCTTCAGTCCGTGGCAGCCGATGGCATACATGGTGTCGGTAGGGTAGATAAGGATACCTCCGTCATTCAGTAGGTCGACCACCTGCTGCAGGTCGGCGGGATTGTTATTTTTTTCATAAAGTTTCAGAAGCATGGCAGAAATGGATTTGAGTTTTATATTACATGCAAAAATAGATAATAATCGGCTTATAAACAAGCAATTCACCTTTTTAGCATCTCTTTCTCCAGTTTCTTTATCTTCTTCCAGGCCTCTTTGAATTTGGGACAGAGGGTGACGGCTTTCTCATAGTTTTTCATGGCCGCCTCCTTCATGTCATGCTTCAGGCATTCGTCACCCATAAGGATGTATTCGCGGGCATACTTCACGAGGGCTTTCTCTTTCTCCAATGCTGCTTGCTTCAGTGCACGGTTTTCCTCTTTCAGACGGTTGATGATGTTCAGCTTCCGGCGGATGAGGCGCTGCACGTTGGGCTTCTCGATGTCGTAGCGGGAATGGATGGCTTTGAAAAACTCATCCAGGAAAGTGCCGAAGTCCCCTTTGTCGAAGGCTTTGGCGGCGGCAACGTATTGAACGTCTGCCTGTGCTTGCTTCAAGGCACGGTCGATGGCGGTGCGGTTGTTGAAGCGTTCGGAGAAGCTGACAATCTCCGGACGCACGAATACATCGGCACGGCTGATGGGCTTTTTCAGCTGGATGCCTTCCAGCGAGGTGCAGCGGCTGAGGGCTACGTATGCCTGCCCACCGGCAAACACGCCGCCGGTAAAGTCGATGACTACCCGGCTGAAGGTCAGCCCTTGGCTCTTGTGGACGGTGATGGCCCATGCCAGGCGCACGGGATATTGTGTAAAGGTTCCCAGTTCTTCCTCTTCAATCTGTTTCTTTTCTTCGTTGTATTTGTAGCGGATGTTTCGCCACGACTCTCGTTTGACGTCACATTCCTTGCCGTCGTCGGTGATGACGTAGAGGGTCTCTTCAATAGGGTCGAAGCCGCTGATGACGCCGATGGTGCCGTTCACCCAGCGGCGGTCGAAGTCATTCTTGATGAAGATGATTTGTGCGCCCGGTTTCAGTACCAGTTCCTGCGAGGTGGGGAGGCTGCTTTCGGGAAAGTCTCCCATGATTTCGCCGTAGAAGGTGACCGGGTCACCGGGAAGTTCCGCCAGTTTCTTGTCGTTGATGTAGTCCACATTGTCACGGCGGGTGGCGAGGGTGATGTACATGTCGGCTTCCGATTGCTCTATTTGGGTGCCATAGCGGGTGTTGAGCAGCTGAAGTTCGGCAGAGCCGACGGTATTGTTGCGGATGTGGTCCAGCACATGGATGAACTTGCTGTCTGTTTGCCGGTATACTTTCTGCAGTTCGATGGAGACAAGGTCTATCTGGCCGAATACCCTGGCAGAGAAGAAATAAGGGGTAGGGTAGAATCGGTTCAGTATCTCCCGTTCATCTCCTTTGACGACGGGTTCCAACTGGAACACATCGCCCACCAATAATATCTGTTTGCCGCCGAAGGGTTCGCGCAGGTTGCGGGAATAGACGCGCAGGATGCGGTCTACGGCGTCGATGATGTCGGCGCGTACCATGGAAATCTCGTCGATGATGACCAGTTCCAGTTCTTCCAGTAGTTTGCGGTGGGGTTTGGTGTATTTGAAAAATTCGTGGATGCGTCCCCGTTGCAGACTGAAGTTCGGGTCATCGGGCAGCAGGGGGTAGAAGGGCAGTTTGAAGAAGCTGTGCAGGGTACTGCCTCCGGCATTGATGGCGGCTATTCCGGTAGGGGCAAGCACTACATGCTTTTTCTTCGTATTCGCGCAGATATATTTCAGGAAGGTCGATTTGCCCGTACCTGCTTTGCCCGTCAGGAATACGGACTGACGGGTATACTGAATGAGGTTCAAGGCATCTTGAAACTCTTTGTTTTGTGTATCGGGAACGAAGCTCAAAAGATTTCAGATTTATGATGGATTCCCGACTATGCCGAAATATTTCAGGGCGTTGGCGATGCCGTCTTCATCAACAGAAGTGGTTGTGTAGTTACTGGCAGCTTTTACGTCGTTATTGGCATTGCCCATGGCTACACCGATACCGGCATGGCGCAACATGCTGATGTCATTTCCTCCGTCGCCGAAGGCCATGGTCTCTTCCAGCTTGATGCCGAAGTGGCGGATAATCTGGTCGATACCGTTTTGCTTGGTGTTTCCTTTGGCTGTCACGTCTACGAAGGCAGGATGCCAGCGGCCCATCTCGCAGTGGGGGACGGAGGGCAGGATGATTGCTTCTTCCTCGGCGTTGATAAAGGGAGTCAGCTGGAAGAAGGCTTTGTCGGCATGGCTGTCGGTATAGGGCTTTGCTTCGATGGGGTCCACTTTCAATTGGTGATGGAAGATTTCCTCCACTACTTCGCCGGGCTGGTTCACGCAGATGTCGTGCTCTCCCACCAGGATGCATGGGATGTTGCGTTCGTGGCAGAAAGCTGTCAAGGCATCCACTTCCGCTGTCGGTATGGGGCTTTTGTAGATAACGGTGTCTTCTACAAAGCAATAGGCGCCGTTCATCGTGATGTAGCCGTCTATCAGATTCCGTTCCTGCAAGGCGGACAAGTTGTTGATGATGACGCGCGGACGTCCGGTAGAAATGAAGATATGTATGCCTTTGGCCTTGGCGGCAGTCAACGCTTCAATAGTGGAAACGGGAATTTCGTGGGTCTTGAAGCTGACCAAGGTTCCGTCGATGTCAAAAAACAGAGCTTTTATCATAAGGGGTTCTTTTATCTTGTGCGCGAAATTACTTAAAAAAGCGAAGATATTTCGTACTTTTGCGCACAAATAAATGATAAATAACAAATGAAGAAACATTCTTTGAAAGATTGGATGATAGCGGTGCGTCCGTGGTCATTCCCCGCCTCTTCGATGCCGGTGGTGGTGACGTTGGCATATCTGTATTGGATGCAGCAGGACATAAACTGGGTGAACGGCATCTGGGCATTGCTGAACATCGTCGTGTTTCACGCTGCCGGGAATACCTGGAGCGATTATTTTGACTATAAGCATAAGGTCGATGCAAGGGATACCTTTGGCGCCAAGACCTTGACCGACGGGATGTTTGCTCCGCGCGAGATATATGGCTTGTCGATGGCATTGCTGGCAGTTGCCCTTGTTGCGGGTGTCGGCCTGCTGTGGCGTACGGGGTTGCCGTTGCTGTACATCGGTATAGGCGGCGCGGCTTGCTCGTTGCTTTATCCGCCGCTCAAGTATCGTGCGTTGGGCGATGTCGTCATCTTTTTGGCGTATGCCTTGCTGCCGACGTTGGGTACCTGCTATGTGGCTACGGGAGTAGTTGACTGGAATGTCTTGTGGATAGCTCTGCCGGTGGGACTGATTACGGTGGCCATTCTGCATGCCAATAATACACGGGATATGCGTACCGATGCCCGTGCCGAGATTCAGACACTGGCCATGAAGCTGGGAGGAAAGGCGTCGATGTACGTTTATTGTGCCGAAGTCCTTTTCCCTTTTGGCTGGATAGCCGGCTTGATAGCTGCGGGAACTCTTCCTCTATGGACCCTGCTGGTGATGCCGGCACTGGTTCCTGCCATAGGCAATGTACGGGTGGTGTCCCGTTTTCCCGGAAAGGGAGAAAGTGCCATAGCCGGTCTGGATGAGATGACGGCAAAACTCCAGTTGTTGTTCAGTCTGCTGTTCACGTTGTCGTTCGTTGTAGCCGGTTTGCTGTCATGAAGAAGCTGATTTTTACCATTCTGCTGGCTGCCGTGCTGTGGACGGTCATGTTTTCGCCTTGGACGGCTCCTTTCGTGAATTTCTGGTGGATGATGACCGGTTCTGCGCTCACGCTGTCCGTGTTTGCCACCTTGTTCAATCCCGGCTGGTGGCGGGAGGTGAAGTGGAGCTTGCCGAATGTCTTGCTGGGAATTGGCATTGCTGTTGCTTTGTGGGGCGTTTTCTGGTTGGGAGACAAGGTGTCATCTTGGATGTTCGATTTTGCCCGTCCGCAGGTGGACTCCATTTATGGGATGAAAGAGGGAGAGTCTCCTTGGCTGTTGGCGGCATTGCTACTGTTGCTGATAGGGCCGGCGGAAGAGATTTTCTGGCGCGGCTATGTGCAACGCACGCTTTCCAAACGCTGGAATCCGAATGCGGGTTTTGTGGTGGCTACTTTGATTTATGCACTGGTGCATGCCGGTTCCTGCAACTTCATGCTGGTCATGGCGGCTCTGGTGGTGGGGGCGGCATGGGGGGCGCTTTACCGTTTCTTTCCGAACCGCTTTGCCGCTATTATCTTGTCTCATGCAGTGTGGGATGTGGCGGTATTTATATTTTTCCCGATATGATTATTATTTACAAAAATAAGGTGGCGGTAATGGATTGTATACTGAGCCCTATTCAGTCGTATACTGAACCTATTTCAGTATACGACTGAATAGGGCTCAGTATACGACAGAAATAGGATGTATTTATACATGTTGATAATCAGATAGTTGTAAATTCTCTTTCGGGCGGTATAAAAACAAGACAAATTGATGCGTTGAATTAGTGAAACTACAATAAAAAGACAAGCAAATGACTTACAATTTTGATGAAGTAATAGAGCGCCGTGGTACCGACTCCGTGAAATGGGACGGTGTGAAGAGTGTATGGGGACGCGATGACCTCCTCCCCATGTGGGTGGCGGATATGGATTTCCGCACGCCCCCGTTTGTGATGGAAGCCTTGCGGAAGCGTCTTGAACATGAAGTGCTGGGCTATACGTCTGCGTGTGAGGAATGGTATACTTCCATTTGTAGCTGGCTCAGTCGTCGCCACGGTTGGGACGTCACTCGCGAGATGCTGACTTTTGTACCCGGCATTGTCCGCGGTCAAGCCTTCGCATTGCAATGCTTCACCAATCCCGGCGACCGGGTAATGGTGATGACTCCCGTTTATCATCCCTTCTTCCTGGTGACGCAACGCATGAAGCGCGAAGTGGTTTACTCTCCGCTCGACCTGAAAGACGGACAGTATCAGATTGACTTTGAGCGTTTCCGTAAGGATATACAAGGATGCAAAGTATTGATTCTCTGCAATCCCCATAACCCGGGCGGGCGTGTATGGACGATGGACGAATTACGCCGGATTGCTGATATTTGTACGGAAAGCCATACGTTTGTCATCTCCGATGAAATTCATGCCGACTTGACTCTGCCACCTTACAAACACCATCCTTTTGCTACTGTTTCGGGGGCTGCCGCGCAGAATTCCCTCACCTTCATGGCACCCAGCAAAACATTCAATATGCCGGGATTGGGAAGTTCGTACGCCATTATCCTCAATGAGGACATCCGCCACCGTTTTCAGGAGTTCATGGAAGCGGGCGAGTTCAGCGAAGGGCACATGTTGGCCTATATCGGTGCGGCTGCTGCCTATATGCATGGTGAGGAATGGTTGGAACAGCTGCTGGACTATATAAAGGGCAATATCGATTTCACGGAGAACTACCTGCGCGAGCATATTCCGGGCATCGGCATGATACGTCCGCAAGCTTCTTACCTGATTTATCTGGACTGCCGGGGATTGGGGCTGACTCAGGAGGAACTGGTGAGATTATTTGTAGACCAGGCACACCTGGCGCTGAATGACGGTACCATGTTCGGTGAACCGGGCAAGGGATTTATGCGGCTGAATATCGGCTGCCCGCGTTCGGTGTTGGAGCAGGCGCTGAAGCAACTGGAAACTGCGGTTGCAGACAAATGATAGAAAAAACTATATCTCCTATATTATGAATAGATTACCTTTCCTTGGACTATTGTTTGCGTTGCTGTGCCTTGTTGCCTGCCGGCAGATGAATGAGGCACATCTGTTACATCTGGCAGAAAAGCAGGTGAATATGAATGTGGACAGCGTGTATGCCTTGCTGGTACAGATAGAGAGGCCATCGCAACTTTCGGATGAGGAGAGGCTGTTGTATGGATGGCTGAATGCTTATGTGCACTATAAGCGGCACAACTCGATGGCGGAAGATTCCTTGATATTGCCTGCTTCCGATTATTACGTCTTCCGCAACGACACGGCGAAGAATCTGTTTTCCTATCAGTTGAAAGCCTGGTACTGGTATTGGCTGAAAGAGCACGAACGGTGTATAGCTGCCATTGACAGCGGCGTAGCTTTGGCCAAGGCGCTGCAGGACACGGGAAGAATGGCTGATATGCTGATTGATAAGGCATACTGGTATGTGTATGTCTGGAAAGATTATGAGAAAGCGATAGAAACTTTCCGTACTGCCATAGCCTTGGATGCAAGAGCCGAAAGCTTCTTCTCTATGGGAATTGCCCTGGGGCTGAACAAGAATGATTCTGCACCTTACTACATGGAGCGTAGCATAGAACTGGCTGTGCAGGCAGGAGATACCAGTAAGATAGTGCATTATTTGCGTAACTATGCCCAGATGCAGGCTTACCTTTTTGATGAACCTTCCGGTGCGATAGCTACTATTCGTCGTATGGAGCAGTATGTCATCGATCCGGTGCAGTTGCGTATGGGAGATCTGGTGAAAGTGGAAGTGTTCTTGAAAGAAGGGCTGCTTGATTCGGCGGAATACTATTTGAATAAGGAGAGGAAACGTGGCGAGGGCCGGAACCGGTTTCTGACGGAAGAGAATATGGTGGCAGTATATAGGGCATTGATAGATTATACACGTCACCGTACGTTTGATGTGCTGGACGTGGCGCGCTATAATGATTCTGTTGCCAATGCTCTTGCTGCGCTGCAGAGTACCGTCCGGCGTAAGGACGAGTCGAAGGAGACGCTTTCGCAAGCCAACTTGATTCTGACGGTGGAACGGAAGCAGGCACAGTTGAATTTGTTGCTGGCACTGTTGGTACTGGTGCTTGCAGGTGGCGGTGTGTCCCTTTATGTCCGTAACCGGCGTAACCGGTTGATTGAAGCGGAAGAACGGGCGGAAACACTGACCCGGCTGTTGGAAGATGCGACCAAGAACCAGTCGAAGGAGGAAGACGGACAGTTTTTCCGGAAAATACTGTTGCAGCAATTAGGCATGATACGGCTGGTGGCTAAACAACCTACCTCGCAGAATCAGGAGCTGCTTCGCCGCATTTCGGGTATTACCAGCCATGAACTGCCGGTAGAGAGTTTGCTGGTATGGGAGGACTTGTACCCTATCATAGACCGGATGTATGATAATTTCTACACAAAGATGGACAGCCGTTTTGGAGATGTGCTCATTGACAAAGAAAAGCAGCTTTGCTGCCTGCTCTGTGCGGACTTCTCGACGAAGGAGATTAGTGTGGTGACACAACAAAGCATTCCTACCATTTACCAGCGAAAGACGAATATCCGCAAGAAACTGGGGATGGGGGAGAAGGAAGGCATTGTAGAGTTTATAGGCAGCATATAGACCGGAAAAGGCATAATATAGACTTTTGTAAAATTAAAGTGTTGATATGTAGTGATTTGTAGTCTTGGGGTATAGACTTTTTATTCCCCGATATAGACCGTTTGAGGCATGTTTTACCCCTATCTTTGTTTCAGCGAAATACAAAGAGTAAAACATTGAAATCAAACGCATAATGAAAGAAAATCTACTGAACAACGTTAGAAAAAGAGTGATGGTATGGATGGCCTTGGCAAGTATGGCCACTTTCCTTTCCGCCCAGACTTACCGGCTTTCCGGTTGTGTGCAGGACGAGAACCGCCAACCGGTAGAGGTGGCGAATGTGCTGCTGAAGCAGGCAAAAGACAGTACCTATATTACCGGTATGCTGACCGACACACAAGGTTGTTTTTCCTTTGACCAGCCACTGGGAGAATACTTGTTGCATATTACCCTTATCGGCAGCGAAGACCTCTACGTTCCCGTTGTGCTGCAAGGAAACAAAAACGTTGGCGAATTGACATTGAAATCTTCTTCCGCCTTGCTGGACGAAGTGACCGTTACGGCCGCGCGTCCCGTTATCAAGCGTCTGGTGGATAGGGTAGTGTTCGATGCACATAATACCATAGCCTCTGCCGGAGGCAGTGCACTCGACCTTCTGCGTGAAGTGCCCGGTCTGCAGGTTGGACAAAACAGTATTGGTATTATAGGTAAAGGGGGTATCAAGGTTTATATCAACGACCGTGAGACGAAGCTGTCGGGAGATGAACTGATAGATTACCTCCGTTCCTATGACGCCTCCCAGATACTGAAGGTGGAGGTGATTACCACGCCTCCGTCCAAGTACGATGCCGCCGGAAATGCAGGCATCATCAATATCCGCTTGAAGTCACGTCCCAAAGATTACGTGGGTGGTACGGCTTCCGCTTCCTACAGCGCTGGTGAAAAGGACAATTACGGATATGGCGGGGTAAGCCTGAATCTCAGCAAGGGGCGCGTGTCATCCTTCCTCAACGGGGGTACTACGCAGGGCAACTATGAGACGTGTGAGAAGAATTACCGCTATTTTCCGCAGAACACCTGGAACAGCCGTGCCGACTACACCAATTACATGAATAGCTTCTACCTTCAGGGAGGTGTGGACGTATCGTTGGAACGGGACTGGACTGTAGGTATGCAGGCCATCTATAATCACAGTGCTCCCAAACCGGGCAACGCCCTTTCATGGACGGAAGTTTACGATGCCTCTACCGCCGTATTGGATTCTTTGCTGTACTCCAACAGTGACAAGGATACCAGTTCCGACCGCCTCAATCTGAATTTTCATACCGATAAGGTCTGGGATGACAAAGGCAAGAAAATGACTTGGGATGTGGATTACCTGCGTGACAACCGGGACGAAAATATGGGCTTTCTCTCGAAAACCCTCCTGCCTGACGGTACGGAGATTCCGGGCACAAACTTCGATTACAACTATCTGCAACATCGCAAGGTAGATGTAGTCTCCTCCGCTCTTGATTTCATCCTTCCTTTTGAAAAGTACAAGATAACGGCAGGTGCCAAGGTCTCCTTTACCAACACTCGCAACGGTATCAATTACGATACGTCGGACCCTACGCTGGTGCAGGATGATTATTTCCGTTACAAGGAGCAAATCTATGCCTTATATGCTGATTATAGCCGTGAATTTTCCGAACGTTTTTCCATGCAGTTGGGCTTGCGTATGGAGCACACCCGCACTACCGGTATTTCCGAAGCGAAGGATACGGAGGACAAGCACGACTATACGCGCTTATTCCCTACTGTCTATCTGCTTTATTCGCCTACTGACGGGCATGCGCTGAACTTCAGTTTCTCCAACCGCATCTCCCGTCCGTCACAGAATATGGTCAATCCTTTTCCGTTCTATCAGAACAAGTACACTTACGCTTGTGGTCGTGAAGACTTGAAACCTAGTTATACTTACAATGTCGAGCTGGGATATACGTTGAAGAATAACTTCAATGTTTCTGCCTATTATTCTTATTCGGACGATGTATTCTTCCAGGTTGTGGACTTGGATGCCGAAACGAATGTGACCTCTTTTCTCTGGGAGAATTTCATGCAGACGCATGCTTTCGGGCTTAACAATTCGTACACTTTCCGTACCAAATGGCTGCAAGCTTACGCCCAGCATGGAGTGAGCTATCGCCGGACCACCTCCAGCGCTGCCACCACCTCTCCCGAGGAGAAAGGGTGGGCTTATGACGCCAGTCTGCGCAACACTTTCTTCTTCAATGAAAAGAAGACTCTTCTGGCTACGTTGTCCGGTTCCTATTCTTCCCGTCAGTATCAGGGCATCTATCTGATGAGCCCCACTTACAGTATCAGTGCAGGTATGCTTTACCGGTTGTTGGACAATAAGCTCAGCCTCAGCCTGAATGTCAACAATTTGTTTGTCAGCCATTCCAAATTGGAAACCATGTCCAACAGGCTGAAGATAATTGCCGACAATCAGTTTGCCTTTACCAGTTTCCATATCGGTGTATCCTATACTTTCGGTGGTGATATACGTAGCAAGGGTCAGCGGAACAGTAACGAGGATATTCAGAGGAGGCTATAATAAGAAGTTTATTGCGTGTTGGCAATTGGAAGAAAATATTTATCTTTGTGATACAAGCGATTGTAACAACGATTAATATAAAACCATGATGAAACAGAAACTTCTTTGCCTTTTGCCATTCTTCCTATTGTCGGGATGTGGACAGGCTACTTACAAAAATGCATCTCTGCCGGCAGAAGAGCGTGCCGGACTTTTGCTGAAGGAACTGACGCTCGAAGAGAAGGTGTCCTTGATGATGGACAGTTCCAAACCAGTGGAACGTCTGGGCATCAAGCCCTATAACTGGTGGAATGAAGCGTTGCATGGAGTGGCGCGTGCCGGGCTGGCCACAGTGTTTCCCCAACCGATTGGTATGGCGGCATCCTTCTCGCCGGAGACTGTATACGAGGTATTTACTGCTGTTTCTGATGAGGCCCGTGCCAAGAATGCCTACTATACATCCCAGGAAAGCCATGAACGCTATCAAGGATTGACGATGTGGACTCCTACAGTGAATATCTATCGCGACCCCCGCTGGGGAAGGGGTATAGAGACTTATGGGGAAGACCCTTATCTGACCAGCCGTATGGGTGTGATGGTTGTAAAAGGTTTGCAGGGTACGAACGATGGAAAATATGACAAGCTGCATGCTTGTGCCAAGCACTTTGCCGTACACTCCGGTCCGGAATGGAACCGCCATGAGTTTAATGCGGAAAATATCAAGCCCCGTGATTTGTATGAAACTTATCTTCCTCCTTTCGAGGCTTTGGTGAAAGAAGGAAAAGTGAAGGAGGTGATGTGTGCCTACAACCGTTTTGAGGGCGATCCTTGCTGCGGTAGCGACCGCCTACTGATGCAGATTTTGCGCGATGAGTGGGGATTTGACGGTATTGTCCTTTCGGACTGTGGAGCTATTGCCGATTTTTACAGAGACTATGGTCATAAGACGCATCCTGATGCAGAGTCCGCTTCGGCAGTTGCGGTGCTGAGTGGAACTGACTTGGAGTGCGGTTCGAGTTACGAGGCCCTGGTAGAAGCGGTGAAGCAGGGAAAGATTGATGAAAAAGCAGTGGATGTAGCAGTCAAGCGTCTTTTGACGGCTCGCTTTGCCTTGGGTGAAATGGACGAGCCGGAGAAGGTGTCCTGGACTGGCATTCCTTTTTCTGTGGTGGCTTCTGCCGGACACGATTCTCTGGCGCTCGACATGGCGCGCAAGTCAATGACACTGCTTATGAACAAGGATAATACCTTGCCGTTGAAGCGTGGAGGGCTGACTATAGCCGTGATGGGTCCGAATGCCAATGATTCTGTGATGCAGTGGGGAAATTATAACGGTATGCCTCCGCACACAGTTACCATTCTGGACGGAATTAGAAAAGCTTTGGGGAGTGATGATCGGCTTATTTATGAACAAGGCTGCGGATGGGTGGAGAGAGCTCAGATACAGAGCGTCTTCAACCGTTGCAAGACTGCCGACGGGAAACCCGGATTTACTGCACGCTACTGGAATAACGTGACTCGTGACGGTGAGCCAGTCACTACTGCCCAAGTGACCACTCCTTTCCATTTCTGTACATCCGGTGCCACGGTTTTTGCTCCGGGTGTGAACCTTACCGACTTCTCGGCTACCTACAACAGCGTATTCACTCCCGACCAGTCGGGAGAGGTGGTCTTTGACATCTATGCTTATGGCTCAGGGAGATTGCGGATAAATGGGGAGGAAGTGAGAGGATTCTCCAATCAGCACGGTGGGCAGAAGAGTGCTTATACTTTGCAGGTACAAGCAGGAAAAACGTATGACGTTGAATTGGATTTTGAATATTTCCGTAGCGATGCACAGCTGAACTTTGACCTTGGATTTAAGAATGAAGTGGATGTGAGGAAATCTGTGGAGCGTGTAAAGGATGCTGATGTCGTGGTCTTTGTGGGAGGAGTCTCTCCGAACCTCGAAGGCGAGGAGATGGGTGTTGAGCTTCCCGGATTCAGAGGAGGCGACCGTACTGATATTGAGTTGCCTGCTGTCCAGCGGGAACTGATTGCCGCTTTGCACCATGCCGGTAAAAAGGTGGTGTTGGTGAACTGTTCAGGTTCTCCTATCGGCTTGGAGCCGGAAACCGGGAGGTGTGGAGCTATCCTGCAGGCATGGTATCCCGGTCAGGCAGGCGGTACGGCTGTAGCTGAAGTCTTGTTCGGTGATTACAATCCGGCAGGACGCTTGCCGGTAACCTTCTACCGTAATGTGTCACAGCTTCCAGATTTTGAGGATTATAATATGACGGGCCGGACTTACCGTTACATGACCCAGGAACCGCTTTTCCCCTTCGGTCATGGATTGAGCTATACCTCTTTCAGCTATGGCGCTGTGGTGCTTGGTTCGGATAATATAAAGTCCGGTGAGAAATTGAGATTGAGTGTCCCCGTAACCAATACCGGCAAATGTGACGGTGAAGAGGTTGTGCAGGTCTATTTGAAGAAAAACGATGATGTCGAAGGACCGAGCAAGGCATTGCGTGCTTTCAAGCGGGTACATATCCCGGCAGGAAAGACGGTCGATGTAGAGTTTGATTTGGGTGATAAAGAGTTGGTGTGGTGGAATCCGCAAAGCAATGCCATGTGCGTTTCCGAAGGCAGCTATGAACTGATGGTGGGCGGTAGCTCGCAAACTGCTGATTTGCTGCGCCGGTCTTTTGTCATTCAGTCTTGATACATCACTGACAGAGTCAAAAAAAGTTTTCCGCTTGAGGGTGAGTTATGACCCTCAAGCGGAATTTTTATATACTGGGAATACATGTTCTTAATAATCCTTAATACTATATGTTAACTCCCTTGTTTCTTTGTACTTCTCTAATTTTAATTGATATATTTGTGATATCGTTATGATATCAATTAAATTTATAGAATATGGAAACAAAAGAGTGTAGTTTCAGTGGTTTCAAGATGAATGGCTTTCTGGCCTTGTTCCTTCATTTGGTAGTGCTTACGGCGGTGATAATCTTTGGGTTTCTCATTTCTGTGCCTACCTTGATCCTTTCGGTGTGTCTGTGTCTGGTATGGTTCATTATGTTTGCCGGCTATATGGAGCTGGAACCGAACGAGGCGCGTGCCATGGTGTTCTTTGGCAAGTACAAGGGAACATTCAAAGAGACCGGCTTTTTCTGGGTAAACCCTTTCCTTAATAAGAAGAAGCTTTCGCTTCGTGCACGCAACCTGGATGTGGAGCCGATAAAGGTGAACGATAAGATTGGTAATCCTATTCTTATAGGACTGGTATTGGTGTGGAAGCTGAAGGACACCTATAAAGCCATGTTTGAGATTGATTCACAAACAATGGCTGCATCCGCTCCGACAGCGGGTAATGCGAACCAGGTCAGTCTTGGCAATGCGGTGGCCAACCGTATGAATGCGTTCGAGAATTTCGTCATGATACAGAGTGATGCCGCTCTTCGCCAGGTTGCTGGTCAGTATGCCTATGATGATAATGAGGCTGATACGGAAGAGTTGACACTTCGTTCGGGCGGTGAGGAAATCAATGAACAGCTGGAGCAGAAATTGAATGAACGCCTGGCCATGGCAGGTATGGAAGTGGTGGAAGCGCGTATCAACTATCTGGCATATGCGCCCGAAATTGCCGCTGTGATGCTGCGTCGCCAGCAAGCATCTGCCATTATTACGGCACGCGAGAAGATTGTGGAAGGGGCAGTCTCTATGGTAAAAATGGCGCTCCATAAACTTTCTGAAGAAGAAATTGTTGAACTGGACGAAGACAAGAAAGCAGCAATGGTCAGCAATCTGTTGGTAGTGCTTTGTGCGGACGAGGCTGCCCAACCGGTAGTCAATACGGGAACGTTGAACCATTGATAAAGGATACGGATGAAAGAGATGGGAGGCATAGGACGGTGGGCTCTTATACTGCTCTTGCTGGGCAATGTATATGGGGGCTTTGCACAAGATGCGAATACTGCGCGCGCGCAGCACATTTATGAATTGTTTGTGGCAGGGCAAGGTGACAGCATCCATGCGGCATTGAACCGGGAGTTGCAGGAGAAACTGGCTCCGGCACTCTTCAATGATTCTTTCCGGCAAGCAGAGAAAATGTTTGGTAAATCCATATCAAAAGGAGAATGGAAGACCGATTCTGCCCAGGGAATTACTATCTATTATTCCGATGTGGAATTTGAACGTTATAATCTCCGCTTTCTAGTGGCTTTTGATGCTGACGGGGCACTGAATACAATCCGGCTAGTCCCTGCACCTGCTGTTAGCACTGCCCAACCGGTAGCCTATGATAAGACAAAAATGGATGAAAGGGATATTACGCTGGGAGCCGACGGCTACAAGCTTCCCGGAACGTTGACTTTGCCCAAGAGGGCAGTCGGTTCGGATGTATGCAGGGTTCCTTGTGTTATTCTGGTACATGGTTCCGGTCCTCACGACCGTGACGAGACGATAGGTCCCAACAAGCCTTTCCGTGACCTGGCCTGGGGATTGGCGGAACGCGGCATTGCCGTCGTCCGCTATGAAAAACGGACAAAAGCATATGGTGCGGCTTGCGTTCCTGCCGGTCGCGAACTCGATTATGATACTGAGGCCGTGGACGATGCCGTTGCCATAGTGGAGCAGGTAAGAGCTTTGCCCGAGCTGGCTCCTGACAGTGTGTATGTGTTGGGGCACAGCCTGGGAGGTACATTGGCTCCCCGTATTGCCGGGCGTTCGAAAGGTTTGGCAGGTATCATTATCCTTGCCGGACTGGCAAGACCGCTTGAAGATGCTCTTGAGGAACAGTTTTATTATACCTCTTCTTTGACGGATTCTTCAGTCAATGTAAAGGCTCAACTTGATGAACTGAAACAACAGTTGGTGAATGTCAAAAAGCTTGGTACCGAAGAGTTCGATGAGGCAATTCCCTTACCGTTGGGGCAGCCCCGCTCCTATTGGCTGTTTGCCAACGCTTACAAACCAGTGGAGGTTGCCGCTAAACTAAAGCTGCCCATATTTGTTCTTCAAGGGGAGAGAGATTATCAAGTGACTATGGAAGACTTCGGTTTATGGCGTTCCGGTCTGTTGCATTGTAAGAATGCGTACTTCAAATCTTATCCGAAATTGAATCACTTGTTGCAGGAAGGCAGCGGCAAGGCGACTCCGTTTGAGTATAGCCATGCTTCGCCCGTCCCGGCATATGTTATGGATGACATTGCCTCCTTCGTGCGGGGCAAGCAGAATACTCTTTGATTGGTACTTGGTTATATCAAAGTAACTTCAATCATAAATCGTAAATTGTTAAATAGTAAATAAATAGTGGCTAAAAAAGAAACTTCAACCAAAAGCTTTGTCCTCCGTGTGGATGCTGCAACGATGGATGCCATTGAAAAATGGGCAGCCGACGAGTTCCGTAGTACCAATGGACAGCTTCAGTGGATTATCGCTGAAGCATTGCGGAAGAGTGGGCGGATGAAGAAGTCCAAGAATCCTCCTCCGTCTGAAGAGAAAGCAAAGGAGGATTAGTAATAACAGATTCTAAATCGTAGATAATATGATTAATCTTGGTCCTTATTCCGGCAAGAATTGCCCTAATGTCCGTTTCCAACCCACTGTGCTTGACCGTATTCTGGAAGGTACGGCCCTGCTTATCGTGCTCGTTACGTGAATTAGCATTTTAATAGTTCTTTTACCATTTATCCTCCTTTTTCATCTTTATTTGTTGTTATAAATCTGCCATTACCTACTAATGGTTACTCTTTCTCTTCTTTTCGCAATTTTTAGGTATTGTTCTCCTTTTTAACTACCTCTACCTTTGCTCCCAACAAAAATTAAGATAAAAGATGAGAAAATTAACTGGCTTATTCGTTTTATGTTTTTTGCTTTCTGCCAATGCTTTGCAGGCTGCTGAACCTGAAAAAGTTACTTCTGCAGCAGAGAGTACGGAGATTTCAACAGACAAAGAGAAAAAGGAAAAAGTAGCGAATGATGGCGACAACTACAAGAAATTCCGTTTCGGTGGATACGGAGAAATGGTTGCAAGTTTTAAGGATTATGGTATTAACCGTTTCTATGGTGCGCCTGAAGGCAATCCAGACAAACATAGGAATACAATTTCTATACCCCGTTTCGTGTTGGCTCTGGATTACAAGTTCAATTCCAAATGGATACTCGGTGCTGAAATCGAGTTTGAATCCGGTGGTACGGGTACTGCTTATGAACTTGAGAATACGGAAAACGGTGAGTATGAAACGGAGGTGGAAAAGGGTGGCGAAGTGGCTATCGAGCAATTCCACATTACCCGTTTAATTGTTCCACAATTCAACATACGTGCCGGTCACATCATTGTCCCGGTAGGATTGACCAACGCCCATCATGAACCAATCAATTTCTTTGGAACTTATCGGCCGGAAGGAGAGACAACCATCCTTCCTTCTACGTGGCATGAAAACGGACTCGAGTTTTTTGGTTCTTTTGGAAAAGGATATGCCAGCTTTGATTATCAGGCCATGATAGTGGCCGGTCTGAATGCCAATGGCTTTGACCGTAACACCTGGATAGCAAGTGGCAAACAAGGCATCTTTGAAGAAGACAACTTTACTTCACCGGGCTATGTGGCTCGTCTGGACTATAAGGGGGTTCCGGGGTTGCGTATAGGTGCTTCGTTCTATTACTGCGCTGATGCCGGTTCCAATTCTGACAAAGCGGATACTTATTCGTCTACCGGTAAGATTCCGGTAAGAATTTATACGGCAGATGCCCAATACCGTAATAAATATGTGGTTGCCCGTGCCAATATGGTATACGGAAATTTGGGTAATTCAGCGAAGCTTAGTGAGGCAAATACCAAATTGTCGAATAAATCTCCTTACAGCCGTATAACCCCCATTGCAAAGAATGTAGTCAGTTATGCAGCCGAGGCCGGTTTGAATATCAGCGCTTTCTTCAAAGGAAACAGGAAAGTTCCGGTTATCTACCCCTTTGCACGTTATGAATATTATAATCCGCAAGAAAAGGGAGAGGCCAGCCAGATAATGGAGAAACGTTGTCAGGTAAGCATGTGGACTGCTGGATTGAATTGGTATGCCTTGCCTAATCTGGTGGTAAAGGCTGACTACACTACCCGCCAAATCGGAACAAACAAGGTTTTTGGAACTGGCAAGTATAATAGTGAAAATGAGTTTTCGATTGGTATTGCCTATATCGGTTGGTTTGTCAAGAAGTAGATGAATAGTAATCAATTAATTTTATACAGATGAGGAAAAATTTCTTTTATGCGGCAGCTTTGGTATTAGGGCTGGCATTTACGGCTACTGCTTGTAGCGATGATGATGACAACAGTACAGTTAATCCTGCTGACATTGAGTATAACTCGGAGAATGCGGCAAGTTGGCACAACTACATGAGAAATGTGGCGGCTTTGTTGAAGGCAGATGCCACCAATCTTTATGATTCTTGGAATACGAGTTATAAGGGTGGGGCAAGTTTTGCAACTTCCTTCAAAGCTCATAATGGTGCCTATAACTTTTCAAGTGCCTGGAACTGTATAGAGCAGGTTATCGACGGTTGTGTTGAAATCTCCAATGAGGTAGGTGAGACGAAGATTGGTGATCCATATAATAAATATATGGCAAACAATGTTACAGAGGCCCTCTATGCTGTTGAGTCATGGTATAGCTGGCATTCCCGTGATGATTATACCAATAATATTTACTCAATCCGCAATGCCTATTACGGCTCTTTGGACGGTAAGGTGAGCGACAAGTCAATTTCAAAATTGGTGGCTGGAGTCAATGCGGAGTTGGATATGAAAGTGTCGGCAGCTATCACTACGGCAGCATCGGCTATTCAGGCTATTCCCCAACCTTTCCGTAATAATATCAACAGTCAGGAAACGGTAGCGGCTATCAAGGCTTGTGAAGAACTGGAAAGTGTATTGGATAAGGAGTTGAAACCTTATATCAGGGACAATAGCACCATTAACAGCAATGAAGCACTTGACCCGATTGTTGAAAATTATGTCAATGTTGTGGTTTTGCCTACCTATAAGGATTTGAAGGAGAAGAATAGTACGCTGTATGACGCTGTGGTGGCTCTTGCCAACAATCCCTCTAACAGTGCTTTTGAGACGGCATGCAATGCTTGGATAACAGCCCGTGAACCTTGGGAGGAAAGTGAGGCGTTCCTATTTGGGCCGGTGGATGAGCTGGGACTTGACCCGAATATGGATAGTTGGCCTTTGGACCAGAACGCCATTGTCCAGATTCTGAATTCCCAGAAATGGGGCGATTTGGAATGGAGCGAGGGTGATGATGATGCAAAAGTTGAATCTGCCCAAAATGTACGCGGATTCCATACTTTGGAATTCCTGCTTTTCAAGGATGGCAAGCCTCGTACAGTTAAATAAGAATTATTTATAAACAATACTCAAGAAGTAAAGGGGAGGATTTGGAGAATCCTGCCTTTACTTCTTTGGCATGTTTGGATATGCCATTATTAAAAAGTAGATAAAGATGATGAATCGTTTAATGAGATATTCATGTCTTCTCCTTTGTTTGTCGGCAGGTTTGACTGCTTGTGATGATGATGGGATTGACGTGTTGGATATAGAGATTCCTGAAGGATACGCTCTGTCTGCCGGAACGTCCACAATCTTCATGAATTCATCTAAGGCCTATGATTCACCGGCAGACTGGGTGTCGGGTGTTTACAACAGTCGCTTTAATGATGGTGACGGGCTTTACGATGATGTGCGTACGAGTAGCAATGGCATGGGAGGTGGTCTTGGCCCGGTCTATGCGGGGTATTCTTGTGGCAGTTGTCATCGTAATGCCGGCCGTACCAAACCGACGCTGTGGAGTGAAGGTGGATCGGGTAGTTACGGGTTTTCCTCGATGCTGGTTTATATAAGCCGCAAGAATGGTGCGTTTTTTCAGGATTATGGTCGTGTCCTCCATGACCAGGCAATTTATGGAGTGAAACCGGAGGGGAAGCTTTCTGTGGAGTATACTTATGAGACTTTTACCTTTCCCGACGGAGAGAAGTATGAACTTTGCAGACCGGCTTATTCCATATCCGAATGGTATGCTGACAGTATAAAGCCTGAAGATATGTTCTGTACGGTGCGTATCCCGTTGAGACATGTCGGTATGGGGCAAATGATGGCTTTGGAACCTACGGAGATTGAAGCGCTTGCTGCAAAAAGTAATTATCCGGAGTATGGTATAAGTGGCCGTTGCAATTACATTACCGAACGTGGTGTGAGAAGCTTGGGGCTGTCGGGAAATAAGGCTCAACATGCGGATTTGACTGTTGAACTTGGTTTTTCAAGTGATATGGGTGTTACCAATAGCCGCTATCCGGAAGAGATATGCGAGGGGCAGTCCCAGGTGAATCAAGGCAGCATGATGGGGCTTTCTTATGCCCAGTTGGATGTTTCTACAGAAGATATGGAAGATGTTGACTTGTATATGCAGAGTCTTGGTGTTCCTGCACGGCGTAATGTGAATGACCCGCAGGTGATAAGGGGAGAACAGAATTTCTATAAAGCCAAGTGCCATCTTTGCCATGTCACCACGTTGCATACCAAGCCTCGGGGCTCCGTGCTGTTGAACGGTACCCGTTTGCCATGGTTGGGAAGTCAGACAATTCACCCCTATTCGGATTTTTTGCTGCATGATATGGGCTCCGAAATTATGGGAGTCGGTCTGAATGACAACTATGTAAGTGGGTTGGCGCGTGGCAATGAATGGCGCACTACTCCGCTTTGGGGTATCGGGCTTCAGGAAAAGGTAAACGGACATACCTACTTCTTGCACGATGGTCGTGCTCGCAATCTTGTTGAAGCCATAATGTGGCATGGGGGAGAGGGAGAAGCATCGAAAAATCTCTTTAAGAACATGAGTAAGGATGACCGTGATGCCCTGATTGTATTTTTAAATTCACTTTAGAACTAATAAGCTTTATATAAAAAGTAATTATGAAGAAATTTTTATATGTCGCCATGCTGGCTGTTTTGCCTTTGACCGCTATGGCGCAACATGAGGAAGATACGGAGAATGGTGTAGTGTCATTGGCCGGAAGAGAAGGTTTTACCATTGAAACAAAGAAAGGTGATTTTGTTTTCAAGCCTTATCTGTTGGTACAAACGAGTGCTAATTTCAATTGGTATGATGATGAAGGCTTGGATAAGGCTTATAACCAAGATAATATTGCCAATTCGGGTTTTTCCATTCCTTATGCCGTACTTGGCTTTACTGGCAAGGCTTTTGGAAAAGTAGCTTTCAATCTGTCCATCAATGCTGCTGCAAGTGGAGGAGCGCTGTTACAGCAGGCGTGGTTTGATGTACAGCTGAAAAAACAATTTGCGATTCGTGTCGGAAAGTTCAAGACTCCATTTTCGCATGCCTATCTGACAACTCTTGGCGAAACACTGCTTCCCCAGTTGCCGGTTTCTCTGACGTCTTCTGTAATTTTGCCTTATTCGTTGAATGCCGTGACGCCTAATATCGGTACGGGATTTGACCTGGGTGTTGAAATTCACGGTCTGGTGGCAGATAAGTTCGGTTATGAAGTCGGCTTGTTCAATGGAACCGGAGCTTCCGTGAATACAGCTTCAAAGACGATGAGTGATGACTGGCATATCCCTTCATTGCTGTATGCCGGACGTCTGACTTATATGCCCAAGGGGGTGATGCCTTCCACACAAGGTAATCCTAACCGTTTGAACGAGGATAAGATATTATTCGGTCTTTCGGGTTCTATCAATGTGGAGAGTGAAAATGAGAGTACCAATGATACCCGTGTGGGGTTGGAATTTGCCATGTTGAAGAACAAGCTCTATCTGGCGGCTGAAGCTTATTATATGAATGTAGGTTTCACCAAACGGCAAAAGATAAATGAATCGTATAGCTTTTTAGGCGGTTATGTGCAAGGTGGTTACTTTGTCGCTCCCCGCCTACAGCTTGCCGCACGCTACGATATCTTCAATCGTAACGGTACGGATGACGACGGTTTCCTGAATATGCCTGCTGTAGGTATGAATTACTTTTTCAGAGGATGCAACCTGAAATTGCAGGCAATGTATCAGTATGTAGCCCGTTGGGGACACGACACGCAGCTCGACCGTGATAATGATAATTTAGGTCTGGCCACTCACTCTGCCACGGTGATGCTTCAATATACATTCTAAATGAAGTCAGGAAAGGATTCGTCTATGAAAAAATACATTCTTTTCTTTTTTCTGCCCGTGCTTCTTATAGGTCTGCATGCATGCGATGAGGGGAGAATTTATGAGAATGCCGTAGTGGCCACGGGTGAAGGACGCACAGTGAAGATGACAGGCCGGATTAGTGGTGTGGATAAGTGGTCGGGCGACTATAGTGTGGTAGTGGCAGGATTTGATGATGAAAGCGATTATGCCATTGTTTCAAAGGTTGTTCCGGCATCCGAATCGGATAATGATGAAATCCAGTTGACAATGTCCGGCATAACGGATGAGGTGACAACTGTCGAGCTATGTGTAATCAATAAGTTGAGGAAGCGCATTGTCAGTTTGGTGGCAATGGAATGTACTGAAATCGCTGATACTATACTTATGGATGCAGGAACAGTTGATGCAAGTATGTACAATGCCATTCAACAAAAAATATTCAATGCCACTTGTACGGCTTGCCATGGTCTTAGCACCACTCCGGGTGGTGGCTTGAATCTGCTGGAAGGACATAGCCATGCTGATCTGGTCAACCGGGCTTCAACGACGGTGGACGGTAAAATGAGGGTTATGCCCGGCAATGCGTCAGAAAGTGTCTTGCATCTCATATTGGGTACGGACATCAGCTCGGATTGGCGTATAGACCATTCTCAGATGATAACCTCATCTGATATGCAGTCTTTGATTGGCAACTGGATTGACGATGGTGCACAGCCGTAATAATGATGGGCCTTACTGGTAATACCGGTACTTTTTTGAACAACAACGACTAATTGATATTTAATATGAAAAATAAACAACAACAAACTAATCAATTGGAGAATACCTTAACCGAAATCTTTAAATATGAGGTAGAAGCGGGTGTTTCGGAATATCATGTAATGATTCATGCCACCAGACCGGAAGCGACTTATGAAGAACAGCTGAATGCGGTGGTCGACACTTACTGCCAACTACGTGAAAGTGAGCTACAAGGTGCTGTTGCCATCTTTAAACGCTACTTTCTAAGTGACGCCGCCAATCAGGCAGATATGCTACTGGCGCTTTCGGCAGAATGTTCGGATTGTGCACTCTCCGTGGTAGAGCAGCCGCCGTTGAACGGTACAAAGATTGCACTGTGGGTCTATCTGCAGAAAGGTGTGGAAACACAGGTACTTCATAACGGATTGTTCGAAGTGAGACATGGCGCCTACCGTCACCTTTGGGGAGGCGGCTCTTTCAATCGTGCCGCCAATTCGGAATACCAGACCCGTCTGCTGTTGAATGACTATGTGATGCAGCTGATGGAACAGGGCTGCAAGCTGGCTGATAATTGCATACGTACCTGGTTCTTTGTACAGAACGTGGATGTGAATTATACCGGAGTGGTGAAGGCGCGTAATGAGGTGTTTGTTACCCAGGACTTGACGGAGAAGACTCATTATATTTCCAGTACCGGTATCGGTGGCCGTCATGCCGACCCAAAAGTGACGGTTCAGATGGATACTTATGCTGTAGATGGTTTGAAATCTGAACAAATTCACTACCTTTACGCACCGACACATCTGAATCCCACATACGAATACGGTGTGAGTTTCGAGCGAGGTACGTATGTGGATTATGGCGACCGTCGCCAGGTGTTTATTTCGGGTACTGCGAGCATCAATAATAAAGGTGAGGTGGTATATCCCGGGGACATTCGCAAGCAGACGGAACGTATGTGGGAGAATGTGGAGGCTTTGTTGAAAGAGGCTGGCTGTACGTTTGATGATTTAGGACAGATGATTGTTTATCTGCGGGATGTTGCTGACTATACCGTGGTCAAAGGAATGTATGACGAGCGTTTTCCGGATACTCCGAGAGTGTTTGTATATGCTCCCGTATGTCGTCCGGGTTGGCTGATAGAGATGGAATGTATGGGAGTCAAGTCTTTAGAAAACAAGGAGTTTGCTCCATATTGATTTTTTACTTTTAATTGATAGCTCTTAATTGAAAAAGTTTCTCATAGCTGTTTATGGTTGTTTGCTGCTCTTACTTGCTGCAACTACGTTTGTAGAGCAGACATACAGTACGGATTTTGTAGAAAAGCATGTTTATCATACGATTTGGTTCTGTTGTTTGTGGGGAGCCCTTGCTGCGATGACTGTTGTTGTGCTTGTAAGACAGCGGTTGTGGCGGCGTCTCCCGACGTTGTTGTTGCATGGCTCCTTCCTCGTGATTTTGGCGGGAGCCATGACTACGTTTCTTTGTGGCCGAAAAGGATATGTGCATCTTACTGTCGGCAGTGAGGTGAACTGCTTTTTGGAACAAGACGGCAGGCAGGTTGTAGAGTTACCGTTCACCTTACGTCTGGACAGTTTCCGGATTGAGTACTATCCGGGTACGGATGCTCCTGCAGATTATATCAGCTATATTCACGGTGAGACGCCCGTCTCCATGAACCGTATTCTTTCACGGCAGGGGTTTCGCTTTTATCAGTCTTCCTTTGATGAGGATATGCAGGGGAGCTGGCTGACAGTGAATTATGACCCGTGGGGGATAGGGATTACCTATAGTGGATACCTCTTGTTAGGTGTCTCCATGCTCTGGATGCTGGTCAGCCGGGGCGGAGAGTTCCGCAGGCTGCTGAGGCATCCGTTGTTGAAGAAGGGAGGAATGTTTGTTCTATTGTTGCTGTGTCTGGGAAGTGGGGTACATGCGCAGAAGAGAAGCCTTCCGGCACTGGCACGCAAGCAGGCGGATAGTCTTGCCCGTAAGCAGGTGATTTATAATGACCGTGTGGTTCCTTTCAATACCCTTGCGCGCGATTTTGTACTGAAACTGACGGGAAAATCGTCTTATGGAGGCATGACGCCGGAGCAGGTGATTGGCGGATGGCTTCTGCGTCCGGAGGTTTGGCAGAATGAGCCGATGATTTATATCAAAAACGAGGCACTCCGTCGCCTGCTTCATTTGGAGACACCCTATGCATGTCTGGCTGATTTGTTCGACGGTGAGAAGTATCGCTTGCAGAAGTTCTGGAAGGGGAAGCAAGACCATCATCAGAAAATGACTTCTCTGGAAAAGGCCATTGTAGAGGCGGATGAAAAGGTGGGACTGATTTTGATGCTCCAAAATGGTACATTGATTCGTCCTTTGCCGGAAGACGGGAGTGTGGAGCCTGTTTCCGATACTAAAATACAAGCCGAATTGCTGTATAACCGTATTCCTTTCAGCAAATTGCTGTTCATGTTCAACCTTACGGTGGGGATGCTGGCTTTCTTCCGTCTGCTGTATCGCGGCCTGCGCCGTTCGTCGGCATTGTCAGACTCTTCCGGTAGGATTGTAGCGCTCTCTTTCTCTTCGCGTTTGGCAGATACTTTTTTCCCGTTTTCTCTTTATGCGGCGTTTCTCTTTCAGCTCTTCGGGTATGGTCTGAGGTGGTACATCGGCGGGCGTATCCCGTTGGGTAATGGATACGAAACGATGCAGTTCATGGCATTGTGTGCGCTGTTCCTGGCTTGTCTGTTTCGGCGGCGCTTCCCGTTTATGGTGCCTTTCGGTTTTTTGCTGTCCGGTTTTGCCTTACTGGTGTCCTATTTGGGACAGATGAATCCCCAAATCACTCCCTTGATGCCCGTGCTCGTTTCTCCGTGGCTCAGTACGCATGTGTCGTTGATAATGATGTCTTATGCTTTGTTTGCCTTTATGATGCTGAACGGCATACTGGCATTGTGTCTTCGCCGTTCAGCCCGGATGTTGATGCTGCTCAGCCGATTGCTGCTTTATCCCGCCGTTTTCTTTTTGGGAGCCGGCATTTTTCTGGGTGCGGTTTGGGCCAATGCTTCTTGGGGGCGTTATTGGGCTTGGGACCCGAAGGAAGTATGGGCGCTGATTACCTTTATGGTTTATGGAGCGGCGTTCCATGCGCGCAGCCTGCGCATTTTCCGCAGTCCGTTATTCTTCCATATCTATATGGTTGCCGCCTTTCTGACAGTCCTGATGACCTATTTCGGGGTGAACTACATCCTTGGAGGAATGCACAGCTATGCCAATGCCTGATTTACGGGTGGTTCTACCTATTTATGATGACTGACTTGTTTTATTATACCTAATTTAAGTGATTGCGTACTGTCTGCCGATGCCCTATCTTTGCAACATCAGATTTGAATGAATTAGTTAGTCATAATTACGTAACCACTTTTATGAAGATAAAAGGATCCCCGCTTCCCGATGTGATATCGTGAAGCGGGGATTTGTGTATGGCGTGACGGATACTGTGGGTAAGGTTGGATAAGGATACTTGTGGGGCATAAAGAGTCATAGGATGGGGAGGGATGACATAGGGGATGAGCTTTGTCTTCAGGCACAAGATAAACCTTAATCAATAGGCAGAGGGCTTTTCCCGTATGGAGGAGCATACTTTTGCAAGGGATTCATCCGGTTTTTCCCTATAGGCCGCAGCGGGTAGGGAAACGGTTGCCGGAAGAATCTTATAGAGAGTCCTTGATGTCGCTCAATTCTACCAGCTTGTTGACAATAGCGTAGATGGTGAGCCCTGCCGGAGAATGTATCTGCAGTTTGCGTGCAATGTTACGGCGATGGGTAATGACGGTATGGATGGAGAGGTAGAGTTTGTCGGCGATGGCTTTGTTGGTCATGCCCTTCACAACGCAGGTGATGATTTCCTTTTCGCGCTGGCTCAGGGTTTCTTGTTCGCTGTCTTTTTCCTCTTCCTCCTCGGTGTGTAGCAAGTGGTTGATTTTGGAGGCGATGACATCTACGTCATCGCACATGGCGAAGTTCTCGTCATATTCCTTCAATATGTTGTTGTCGATGACGGAGCATACCATAGCAATGTACTTGATACCGGATTTTCCGTGTTCTGCCTTGAAGGCGGGCAGGTCGAACCAGCCACCGAAAGTGGGGTTGATGATGATAATGTCTGCCGGATGCATGTGAATGTAGTTCTGCAGCGATTCCGGAGAAGAAACCTCAATAGGGTGTGCATTCAAGTTGGGAATACGCTTCAAAACAGCCGTCAGGCCACTCCGGATGATGACCGAAGTTTCTGCAATGACAATCTTCAAAGAAGTATTATTGTTCATTTTTCAGTTTCCTTTCTATTTGCGCTACGGCGGGAACAAACATATAATCTTCTACCTGGCAGTGGGTGGCAAGGTCTTGTTCGCAGTTGAATATATCGAACAAGACCGCATTCAGGAGATTGTTGTTCTCCTTTTCCGGGTAGTATTTGATGATGATGTTCTTCAGCTCTTTCAGTTTGGTATCTATCTGATTATGTTTGCTGGCAAAAGTGGCGATGTTGTATTCATCCGATAGGTTGCCTTGGAGTAATTGCTCTACATAGGTGAATACGGCCTGGTTTTCATATTCCATGTGGCGGCGTACTTCCTTGGCATATTCATCGAAGAACTTCAGGATGAGGTAGGCTACATCGTTTGTACTGGAACAATCGATGGCTTCGATGAGTTTGCGGCGGATGGCCGGCAGGTTGAAGTCGAGGAAATATGTGTGGGCACGCTTCAGATAATCCATAAGGGCGGGAATGGAAAAATCACTTTCATTACCGCTGTAAGAGTATTGTTCTTCGCTGATAAAGTTGGCTACGGCGAGGAATGTAGGGCAATCGACGCCTTGTGCTTCGCAGACGTCCTTCACGCTCTTGTCTCCGAATCCTAATGACAGTCCGAAGCGGCTCATCACCATTAATAAGGAGTAATTGTCACAGATGAGGTCACTCATCTTGTCCGTGGAGCGGTACTTATGTTGCTCATTCATTGTATGTTATTGTTTTTAATTCTCTGATTCGTGCGCAAAGTAACGGCTTTTATCCGAGAACTGCAATCACTATTAGTAGGTATTTTGCTTGTCGGGAGACGGTTGGAGACTGGTGTTTGCCGAATAAACTAAAAGCTTTAGTTTTATTTAACGAGAGAAATTAGTTTTTGAACTAAATAATTTAGTTCTTTGCGGAAAACAAAGAATGTTATGAAAGGATTGACTGCAAAAGAAGAAGAAATCATGGGCTTTTTCTGGGAAAAGGGACCCTTGTTTGTGAAGGAAATGCTGGCATTCTATGAAGAGCCGAAACCACATTTCAATACTTTGTCCACCATTGTGAGAGGATTGGAGGATAAGGGATTCTTGAGCCATCATACGTACGGCAACACGTATCAGTATTATGCGGTGGTCAGCGAGGAGGATTTCCGCAAGCGGACACTGAAGAACGTTATCAGCAAATATTTCAATAATTCCTATCTCAGCGCAGTGTCGTCTCTGGTGAAGGAAGAGGATATATCCCTGGAAGAACTGAAGCAGTTGATACAAGACGTGGAAAAGGGAAGGGACTGAGATTGTTGAGACTCTAATAACTCTGGCTTATGAAAAACATCGGATTGGTTTGTTTGCTGCTGGTAAGTATTTGCTGCGGATTGCAGGCAAAGAAAATCGTAAAGGTACCCTATTTCATGGCATGCAATACGCGTAGCATTGAAGTGGAGCAAGTGACGCTTGGAAAAGATACGACCTGGCTGGCGGTGAGGCTTTATGGCATGCAGGGCGATAGGGTCAGGATTGATTCGACAGCTGTGTTGCGGGCATCCGGAAAGGATTACGGATATTTGGGAAATACCGGTTTTGCCAGGGATGAATGGACGCATATTCCCGCTTCCGGTGAAATGACTGCTGTTTTGAAGTTTAGTCCGCTTCCGATGGATACTGAGAGCTTTGATTTTGTAGAGACACCGGACAGTGATGAAGGATGGGTAATTTATGGTATACAGCTCAACGGAGAGAAACCTCGGGTGGATATTTCCGAACGTTTGCGGAATAAGAAACCGGATGAGGTTTTGCCATTGCCCGGACCGGAATTGAATATGGGAAAGACTGTCATAAAGGGGCAGATATTGGGGTATAAACCGGAGTATGGAGTGACGTTACGCTACTATGACTCGCCTTGGTTCTTCATGTATTTCACCGGTAAGGACTTGAAGATAGCGGAGGATGGCACGTTCCGTTATGAGACAGAGGTGCTGTTGCCGAGCGGTGCTACGCTGTGGATATCCCGTTCGAAAATAGAATTGTTTCTCGTTCCGGGTGGAGAACTGGATGTCACAA
Organism: Bacteroides sp. AF25-38AC; assembly: GCF_003602995.1. Taxonomy (NCBI): domain Bacteria; kingdom Pseudomonadati; phylum Bacteroidota; class Bacteroidia; order Bacteroidales; family Bacteroidaceae; genus Bacteroides; species Bacteroides sp. AF25-38AC. The sequence continues at coordinate 129,390 of NZ_QTMD01000006.1, forward strand.
TCAATCTGCCTGAAATATTCTATTCGCAAAGCCGTCTTTTAAGCCGGAAAAGGGATGGTGTAACGGACAACTGTGTTTGGTTTGAAGGAGACTATGCCGGTCTGAATACCGAGTTGCTGCGGTTCGGTGAAATGAAAAGCTTATCGGGAGCTGATGATTTTTATGCAGATATTTGTGGGATGACTCCGCAGGCATATAAAAAGTATCTGTTCAGGCATTATGAAGATATGCAAAAGAAACTTGTAAAAAACAAGGATATGAGCCAGGCTTGCCGTACTTATATCCGGGCAAATCTGGATATGAATCTGTTCAGCCTTATCTATAATTACAAGAGTAACCTTAGTTATGCCCCGATGCTTTCGGGCAGGAAGGGGGTGAAAAGGGCGGACATGACGGTGGACAGTACCTCATACTTCAAGGAAATACTGCAACTGGATATTCTGCATACCCCCGAACAGAAATATTACAATTATTATACGGACTTTGTGAAGACCGCTACCGGAAATTTCCGGGATAAGTTTGTGCAAGACCCTCTTTGGCCGGACATGCTTCTTGCCGGGCGTGCTTCCCGTAATCTGAGCAAGTACATGCCTTTGACTGAGGAAGAGCGTCGGACGGTGGACAGCATCGCTTCTCCCGACCTCAGGCAATTGTTCCTGATGAGAAACGGGAGGATTGAAGCCGAACTGAAATCAGAGTTGGAAGCTACTAAGGGAAAGACCGGATATAAGATTGTTGAGGTGGAAAAGGAGGTAGCGGCAGACAGTTTGTTGCAGGTCATTACTCGTCCTTATCGTGGCAAGATGGTACTGGTGGATATGTGGAACACCTGGTGTGGTCCTTGTATGCGGGCCATGAAAAGCCTGAAACCGTTGAAAGAGGAGCTGAAAGAGGTGGTTTATCTATATATTGTCGACGAAACATCTCCTGAAGGAAAATGGAAAGTAATGATACCGGATATACCCGGTATTCACTGTCGCATTAGCAATGAGCAAAGTACGGCATTGGCAAAGCTGTACGAATATCCGGGTATCCCGACCTATTTCGTCGTGAACCGTGAAGGAGATATTTCCTACAAAGCAACCGGATTTCCCGGAGTGGAGATGCTACGGAATGAACTGACCAAGTAACTGTAAATAGTAAATCGTAAATCCCTAAATAGTAAATAATTCCATGGGTCTGTTTTTTGTTTATATACTCAAATCTTCTGTTTGCCTGGCGATATTCTATTTGTTTTATCGCTTGTTGCTGGCGCGCGAGACGTTTCATCGTTTCAACCGTTTTTCATTGTTGGGCATTTTGCTGTTGTCCTGCCTATTGCCTTTGGTAGAGGTAAGTGTGAAGCAGGAGACGGAAGTGCACCAGACGATGCTGACATTGGAGCAGTTGCTGATGATGGCAGATGCAGTGAATGCCACTGAGGCCGGAGCAAGGGCTGAAACGGCAACAGTCACCTGGATACAAGTGGCGCTGCTTGTCTATCTGGCAGGAATCGTTTTCTTTGCCTTCCGCAACGTATATTCGTTGGTACGGTTACTGATGTTGCTGAAATCGGGTAAAAAAGAGGATATTGGCAGCTACTTACCGGGCAGGAAAGAGCGCGTTACTTTGATTGTACACAACTGTGACATCGCTCCGTTCAGTTGGATGGGATATATTGTCATTTCACGGAAAGACTTGGAGGAGAACGGACGGGAAATCCTTATCCACGAGCTTGCCCATATCCATAACCGCCATTCCTGGGACTTGCTGGTGGCTGATGTCTGCATTTTCTTTCAGTGGTTCAATCCGGCATCATGGCTCCTGAAGCAGGAATTGCAGAATATCCATGAGTTTGAAGCGGATGAAATGGTGATAAAGGAGGGTGTGGATGCAAAACTGTATCAACTATTATTAATAAAAAAAGCTGTCGGCACAAGGCTCTACTCTATGGCCAACAGCTTTAATCACAGTAAACTTAAAAAACGTATCACTATGATGTTAAAAGAAAAATCAAGCCCGTGGGCACGTTTGAAGTATCTTTATGTACTTCCGGTAGCTGCCATTGCAGTGACAGCTTTTGCCCGTCCCGAAGTCTCCGATAAAGTGGAGAAGATTTCAAGCGTCAAAGTTAACGATTTGGCTGCAATTGTAGAAACAAAAGTGGTGGAAAGTGCAGGTGACACTACGAAGCCTGCCGATGTGAAGTATGTACCGGCGGAAGTCCGCAAGCAGTTGAAGGGAACTCCGGTCTTCGAGGTGGCAGAGGAGATGCCGGAATTTCCCGGCGGCGGAATGAGTGCTTTCATGGATTATATCAAGACGAATATGCGTTATCCGGCATCTGCCAAAGAGAACGGTACGCAGGGACGGGTCACTGTCCAGTTTGTGGTGGATGAAGATGGAAGCATCAAGGACTCCAAGGTGCTCCGTTCTGTGGATAAGGATATGGATGCCGAGGCGCTGCGATTGATAAACACTATGCCGAAGTGGAAGCCGGGGAGACAGAAGGGGCAGCCGGTGGCTGTGAAATTTACGGTGCCGGTGATGTTCAGGCTGGACGACGACAAACTTGAAAAAACTTCTTCTGCCAATGGTATTACAGTTGAAGGATATGCGGGTAATGGGAAAGAGCCATTGTATATTGTGGATGGAAAAGAGGTGACGCCATCTGTCATGAGTGCATTGAATCCTGATAAGATAGAACGTGTAACGGTTTTGAAAGATAAATCTGCCACGGATTTATATGGAGAAGAGGGACAGAATGGCGTTGTTCTGATAACCCTGAAACAAGGAACTCCGGGTATGGTTATCCGCCGGGGTAATGAGGTGGCAGAGAATGCTAAAGTACAGCATAAGAGTAGTCTTGATTTAATAAAGACTGTCTATATTGATGGAGAAAAGGTTGACTTGGGTACTAAAACTATCGATGATTTAATACCTGCCGAGAATATTGAGGGTATTGAGGTGAAGAAAGAGGCAGGTGGAAAAGGTGAGATTTACATCACTACTAAAAAAACTAAAGCTGTAGAAAAGACCATTGCCAAAGGCAATATGAAAGTGGAAGGCAAAGTGGTGGATGAGCAGGGTGAGCCTGTTATCGGTGCGGCTGTTCTGATAGAAGGTACCACTACGGGAAGCGTTACCGATGTCAATGGCAATTTTGTCCTTTCTGTACCTTCTAAGGATGCTGTATTGGTTGTTTCGTATATAGGCATGGCTACCGGCAAAGTGAAGGTGCAGCCCAAGCTTACGATTACGCTGAAAAGTGAATAGTCTCTAACAACTATGATAAGGAAAATTCTCTCTTTGTTTCTGATTCTGGTAGCTGTGGGGGCAGGGCTTTGCTCTGCCCAGACAGCCGGTAAGAAATATTATTTGGTGGGCGGGCTTTTCTTCGAAGGCATGCCGCCTGGTGTGGGTTCGGACAACGTGGCGGCTTTCATAATACATGAGGACGGCGCGAGACACGAGGTTACGGAACTCCGCTTGCGCAAGGGCATTGTGCTGTCTGAGGAGGTGAGAGAATATGCTACTCCTGCCGACGAGGTGCCTGGTGCGGAAGCTTTCTTGATGAGTTACCGTGGAGGAACGGGGAAGAAGTTGCCGATAGGCGGTGCCGTACAGACTTTGAAGAAGGAAGAATGGATAGGAAAGGCTTTTCCGGAATTCAAAGTGAAAGACACAGAAGGACAGGAATGGAGCAAGGCCGATGTGACGGGACGTCCTATGGTCTTGAACTTCTGGTATACCGGCTGTGGTCCTTGTATCCGTGAAATGTCGGAGCTGAACAAATGGATAGAAGTCTATCCTGATGTAACCTATCTTGCTACGACTTTTGACAGTGCTGTACAAATAAAGAAAATTGTAGAGAGCCGTCCTTTCCTCTTTACCCAGATAGCCGATGACTTGTTTTTCTTCGAGACCTTTCATGTGAGTGGTATGCCGGTCACTATACTGGTGGATAAGAAAGGCATTATCCGTCATATAGAACAAGGTACTGGAACTGCGAAACTTCGGTATATGCAGGATAAGTTGCAGAAACTTGTCAGCGAATAATTCTTTCCTGATGAATAGGGGATAAGGATTTCAGAGGATTTCTTTTGCCCTTTCACAGATTATCATACCTTTGCGAATATAAATCTAAGGAAGGCAAGGTTATGATAAAACATCTTTTTTTAATATGGGGACTGCTTGCGGCACTCACTGCTGAGCCGGTTCTGGCTTGTACATCTGCCGTCGTTTCTGGAAAGGTTACTCCTGACGGCCGTCCGTTGCTATGGAAAAACCGTGATACGGACTATCTGCGAAATCATGTTGCTTATATAAAAGGGGAGAAGTATAACTTCATTGCCGATGTGAATAGTGCTAACTTTCCTGCCTTGAAAGAGGCATGGATGGGTACAAACTCCGTTGGTTTTGCCTTGATGAACACCCAATCCTACAATCTGGTGGAAGTGAAAGATGGGGAAGAACGGGGGGCAGCCAACGGGAGGATTATCTACCGTGCCTTGGAGGTTTGTGCCACGGTGGAGGATTTCTGCCATTTCCTCGATACCATTTCCAAGCCCAGCTTGATAGAGGCCAATTTTGGCGTAATCGACGCTCAAGGCGCTGCCGCCATGTTTGAGGTGGATTATTATAAATATACGATGTATGATGCCAATAATCCCAAAGATGCTCCTTACGGCTACATTGCCCGTACCAACTTCTCTTTTGCCGGTGAAGCAAATCGGGGGGCAGGTTATGTACGCTATATGGAGGCAGACAGGGTACTGATGAGGGCTTCTGCAACGGGAGGGATCACACCGCAGGGTATATTTAATGATCTTTCACGTTCGTTTCGCAACGGCATGCTTGATATTGATTTGAAGAACGGGAAATTTAATCGCCCGCAAGGTTCCGGTTGGTTTGTCGACCAGGATTTTATTCCCCGTAACAGCACTTCTTGTTCCATTGTGGTGCAGGGCGTAAAACCGGGTGAGAAGGCGGAACTTACTACGATGTGGACAATGCTGGGATATCCTCCTACGGGTATTGCCGTGCCGCTTTGGGTGAAGGATGCGGATAGACTTCTGCCTCCGATGGTATGTTGGGACAAGGCGTGTGCCGCCGCTCCGCTCAGTGATTGGTCACTCCGGCTTTCCAACAATGTCTTTTGTTATAATCAGGGGATGGGAACCAATCGTTATCTGAATTGGGAAAAACTGTACAATATGGAGAATAATGGCTATATGCAGCAGCTTGTTACGGTAGAGGCAGAGGTGTTTCGCCGTACATGCCTATTGTTGGACAGCTGGAGACAGCAAGGAAGCATTGATTCTCAAGAAATGCAGAAGCTTTATCAAGATGTGGAAGCACTTGTCCGAAAGGCTTATACGCCTTTGATGGAACAATGACAGTATTCCAGTATTTCCCCTTCCTGCTCCGGGTGGAACCAGTGGATTTCCTCGTCCCGTTTGAACCAGGTCATTTGCTTACGGGAATAGATGCGTGAGTTCTGCTTTATCTTTTCGATGGCAAAGGGTAATGTCCATTCACCATCCAGGTACTTGAATATTTCTTTGTAGCCTACTGTATTTAGGGAATTTAGACTTTTATGCGGGTAGACCATGCGCGCTTCTTCCACTAAACCCTCTTCCACCATTTGGTCCACCCGGCAGTTGATGCGTTCATAAAGCTCTTCCCGGTTACGTGTTAATCCTATTTTGATGATACGGAAGGGGCGTTCTTTCTTTTGTTGAGTGCGGAAGGAAGTGTAGGCCTTTCCCGTCATGTAGCAGATTTCCAAAGCATGGACTACGCGTTTGGGATTCTTCAAATCTACTATTTTGTAATATTCCGGATCCAACAGCTTAAGTTCCGCACAAAGTCTTTCCAGACCTTCTGTTTCGTATTTGTGCAGCATGAGCTGGCGTGTATCGGCATCTACGGTCGGAATGTCGTCAATTCCTTTACAGACTGCATCTACATACATCATTGAGCCTCCGGTCAGCAGTACGGTGTTATGCTTTGTAAACAGGTCTTCCAGCAGCTTCATCACTTCCGCTTCGTATTGGGCGGCACTGTAATAGTCTGTCAGCTTCAGGGTACCGACGAAGTGATGCTGTACCCGTTGCAGTTGCTCCGGTGTAGGGGCAGCCGTGCCTATCTTTAAATCTGCATAGAGTTGTCTCGAATCGGCCGAGACGATACAAGTATGGAAATGTTCTGCCAATCGGAGGCTGAGCTCTGTTTTGCCTACTCCGGTGGGACCGATAAGTACGATTAGGGTGTGCATGCGGGTAAAAAAATAGGCACGGATTACGCGGATTACACGGAATATTCAATAACAACCGTGTGTTTCCGTGTAATCCGTGCCTAAAAGAAATCTGTATGGTATGTCTGTTTAATATTTCTCTTCTTCAAAGGAGTTTCCGGCTTCGTCCAAACCGCCGAAACCCTCTTTGTCGAAATCTTCCATATCGAAGTCCTGGTCGCCGTAAAAGTTTTCGTCCAAATCAAGGGAACCGCCAGCAGCTGCCATCTCTTCAAAATCAATGGTCTGCTTGGGAGCTTCACCTGCTTTCTTGGTGCATTTGGCTCCTTTCATTTCCTTTCCGGTAATGATTTCAGAAAGCTCGATGAAGAAGCAGCGCTCAGTCATATAATCGAATACATAGAGAAGTTTCTGCTTCTCGTCTTCAACCAGTTCGCTCAACTGGGTCTCTTTCATCACCCAACTGTCCATTTCCGGATTGTCATCCATTTCTTCCAGCGTAATTTCTTTCTCTTTCTCCCAGTCATCATCGCAAATGAAGAAAGAAGTCATCTGGTCGTTAGTGTAGCCTGCCGACTTTAGAATCGCTTCATGGAAGTCATAAAAGGTAGCTTCCGGGTCTATCTGTATTTCTCTGACAAAATCGTCCACCTCATCAGAGATGATTGTAAATCTGTAGATCATGATGATTTATAATTTATGATTTCTGACTTTGTGTAAATCATACGTTTTTCATTTTCCTGCGGGGATAATGCCGCGGGCTGATTCACGTATAAAGTTTACGATATAGCTTATTTCCGGTGTCATTTCCATTTCATCCTCGATTTTCTTCAAGGCATCCGTATTGTTCAGACCGCCTTGATAGATAATACGATAGGCATCATGGATTTTCTCAATGGTCTCGTTGGAGAAGCCACGGCGGCGTAACCCTACCACATTGATTCCCGCATAGCAGATAGGCTCGCGTCCGGCAATGATGTACGGCGGGATGTCCTTGCTGAAACGGCAGCCGCCTTGTATCATTCCATAACCGCCCACATGGCAGAATTGGTGCATCAGTACATTGGCACTGATGATGGAATAATCGTCGATGACAATTTCACCCGCCATTTTTGTAGAGTTGCCAATGATACAGCTGTTGCCTATCAGAGCATCGTGGGCCACGTGTACACTTTCCATCAGGAGATTGTTGTTGCCGACGATGGTTCTGCCTTTGGCAGCTGTACCGCGGTTGACAGTTACGTTTTCACGTATGATATTGTTGTCTCCGATTTCAGCAGTGCTTTCCTCCCCTCTGAACTTTAAATCCTGGGGAATGGCACCGATAACGGCTCCCGGGAAAATGGTGTTTCCATTGCCGATGCGTGCACCGTACAGAATGTTGACATTTGCCATAATCTTGTTGTTATCACCGATTACCACATTCTTGTCAATGAAAACAAAAGGAGCAATCTCTACGTTTTCCCCGATTTTGGCTTCGGGATGAATATACGCTAAGGGACTTATCATATTATTTACGATTTAGCTATTTACGATTTACGATTGAGAATACTTGCGATTTACTGTATATACGATTTTATCCGAATGTGATAATTCTCACGAGTAATTTGAATCGTAAATCGTAAATAGTCTAATCGTAAATTTTATTATTTGTTCTTAACTATTTGCGCCATAAACTCTGCTTCGCAGACAACTTTTTCGCCTACAAACACATAGCCTTTCATGGTAGAGATGCCGCGGCGTATGGGGGCCATCAGCTCTACACGGAAGATGAGGGTATCTCCAGGTACCACTTTTTGGCGGAATTTCACACCGTCAATCTTCATGAAGTAGGTGGAGTAACGTTCCGGTTCATCCACTGAATTCAGTACAAGCAAACCTCCCGTCTGTGCCATTGCCTCTATCTGCAACACACCGGGCATTACGGGTTCCTGCGGGAAGTGTCCTTGAAAGAAAGGTTCGTTGGAAGTTACGTTCTTGACACCTACAATGTAGTTGGCACCTATTTCTATGACTTTGTCCACCAATTGCATCGGGTAACGGTGAGGCAGAAGTTCGCGGATGCGGTTTACATCCATAATCGGTTCGCGGTTGCAGTCGTAGGTAGGGGCTTGTATTTCGTGCAAACGGATTTCCTTGCGCATCTGGCGGGCGAACTTATTGTTGATAGTGTGTCCCGGGCGGGTAGCGATGATACGGCCCTTGATGGGCTTGCCTATCAAGGCCAGGTCACCGATGACATCAAGTAACTTGTGGCGGGCGCATTCATTGGGCCACACCAAAGGTTTGTGGTTGATATATCCCAATTGTTTGGCGTCCATATGAGGAACACCCATCACGTCGGCCAGCTTGTCATAGTTCTCCTGGGACATTTCGCGTTCGTAAATAACAATCGCATTGTCAAGGTCGCCGCCCTTGATAAGACCGGCTTGCAGCAACGGCTCAATTTCGCGTACAAACACGAAAGTACGGCTTGCGGCGATTTCATCCTTGAACTTCGTCATGTCCTCCAGCGTTGCAAACTGGTTGGGGAGGATGTTGGAATCGTATGATACCAATACATTCAAGCTGAAGTTCTCGTCCGGCAACACGATGATGGAAGAGCCGGTTGTTTCGTCACGGAATTCAATTTTGGACTTGATGATATAGAAATCTTTTACGGCATTTTGTTCTACAGTGCCTACGCGCTCTATTTCGTTGACATAATATTGGGCGCTTCCGTCCAGAATGGGAAATTCCGGTCCGTTTACCTGTATCAAGCAGTTATCGATACCCAATGCATAGAGGGCTGCCATACCATGCTCCACTGTGCTCACCTTTACTCCGTTTTTGGAGATTACAGTTCCACGGGTAGTTTCGGATACGTTGTCTGCAACGGCATCGAAGGTAGGCTGTCCTTCCAAGTCGATACGTTGGATTTTGTATCCATGGTTATCCGGAGCAGGATTGAAAGTAACGGTTAGGTCAAGTCCCGTATGAAGACCTTTTCCACTAAGCGAAAAGCTATCTTTTAGAGTCTTTTGTTTTAACATTGGTTACTTATTTAATAGTTGTTTAAGTTCATTCAATTCTTTGCGGAGCTGGCGCAGTTCCACTTGCATTTCCGGCAAACTTCTTTGTGCGATGGATGCCTTGAAATATTGTTTCAGCTCCATAGGAGGGGTACCGATAAGTTGGCTACCGTCCTTTATGCTACTGGGAACACCAGACTGTGCGCCAAGGTTCACTTTGTTGCCAATATGAATATGACCTGCAATGCCTACCTGCCCGCCGAACATGCACCATTCTCCTATCTTGGTAGAACCTGCTACACCTACTTGCGCCGCCATTACGGTGTGGGAGCCTATTTCATCATTGTGTGCCACCTGAATCAAATTATCCAGTTTCACACCGCTATGTACGATGGTGGCTCCCATAGTAGCACGGTCCACACACGTGTTGGCACCGATTTCCACATGGTCTTCCAGGATAGTGATACCTATTTGCGGTATTTTTTCATAGCCCTCGGAAGTGGGGGCGAAGCCGAAACCGTCTGCACCGATAACGCAACCGGAGTGCAGGATGCAGTGGTTTCCTACCCGGCAATCGTGGTAGATGGTGGAGTTAGCGTAAATAATACAGTCATTGCCCACTTTGGCACCGCTGCCAATCGTGACGTGCGGATGAATGACCGTATTGTCTCCCACCTCTGCGTATTCGCCAATGCAGGCAAAAGGCGCAATGTAAACATCCTTGCCAATTTTAGCTGTCTCGGCAACAAAGGCCAGAGAGTCAATTCCCACCCGCTTTGGCTTGCTTTGCTCATAAAGATTTAGCAATTTAGCAAGACTTTCATACGCATTGTCCACTTTAATCAGGGTGGCTTTCACTTCTTGTTCCGGAACAAAGTCCTTGTTTACCAGAACAATGCTTGATTGGGTTTCGTATATGTAGGGGGTATATTTGGGGTTGGATAGAAAGGAGATGGCTCCCGGTATTCCCTCTTCGATTTTCGCAAAGGTGTGAACGGTAGCATTCTCGTCTCCAACAATTTCTCCTTGGATAAATGTTGCAATTTGTTTAGCAGAGAACTCCATGTCTTATTCTTGTTAGATGGTTTCAAAACGCAAATAACGGACTTTTTTTTTATATTTCCTTGTCCTGAGGTGAATATTTTATACTTATCTATGCAAACGTTGGTAGCATAAGTAGTACTTTTTTACTTTCTTGGACAGAAGAGAGATATTGAGCATATCCGATGCTTCGGCAATATTCTTGATGCTGCCGTCGTTGTAGAGGATGTCAATACTGTCATCTGCCTCGTCGTACATATTCTTCTCGATGCTGGGGGTAGAGATGAAATATCTCGCTTCGGAGAGAGGGATGTTCAGTTGTTCACTGATTTGCAAAGTTAGTTCTTTTTTCCGTTCCTCACTAATAGGTTCGGTAGAAATCTCGACTTTGAAGATGTTTCGGTTAATCATGCCGGCGCTCAGGGTGGACAAAACCTTGTCCGAATGGCGGCTCCATACCTTGAGGGCAGTCCAGATGTCATTATCGTCCAACTGAATGAAATTCTCCAAACATTCGGGATTGTTGTAGAATGCCTCCCGGCTGATGTCGTTGTATAGAAAGAATTTCAAGGCGGGTGAGGCAAAGAGGTCTATGCCGCGGCTTGCCAGTTCCTTGGCGCGGAGCAGGGTGCTAATCAGCATTTTCTCGTAGGCAACGGAGGTTTTGTGCAGATAGACTTGCCAGTACATCAGGCGGCGGGCGGTGAGGAAGTTCTCAATAGAATAGATGCCTTTGGACTCTACTACCAGGTGGTCATCCTTTACATCCAGCATCTTGATAATGCGGGCGGAGCCAATGTTGCCTTCGGTCACTCCGGTATAGAAGCTGTCGCGGCGCAGGTAGTCCAGGCGGTCCATATCCAGTTGCCCGCTTACCAGTTGGTGCAGGAAGCGCTTGGGGTATTCATCCTTGAAAATTTGAATGGCGAGTGTCAACTGTCCGTTCATTTCCTTGTTGATACGTTCCATCAGCATCAAGGAGATGTCTTCGTGGGAGACGCCCTGCACGATGGTATTTTCCAGTACGTGGGAGAAGGGGCCGTGGCCGATGTCGTGCATCAGGATAGCGGCTTCCACAGCTTCGGCTTCGCTGTCGAAGATAAAGTTTCCTTTGGTGGCAAGTTGCTGGATGGCCTCACTCATCAGGTAGAAGGCTCCCAAAGAGTGTTGGAACCGTGTATGCTGCGCACCGGGATATACGACAGAGGACAACCCCAGTTGCTTGATACGGTTTAGACGTTGCAAAAGAGGATGTCGTACAACATCGTACAACAACCCCTTTGGTATGTTGATGAACCCGAAGACAGGGTCGTTGATAATCTTTCTTTCGAACATTAAGCGTTAGTCGTTAATCACTTTTTTCAACTCTTCCGCCATCTGTGCCTGCACTTTTTGGGCTGCTTTTCGGCTGGCGGCGGCGAAGTTCTCTGTCTTGTCCACGTAGATGATGCCACGGCTGGAGTTGACAATCAGGCCGCAAGTCTTGTTCATGCCATACTTGCAGACTTCTTCCAGGGAGCCGCCTTGTGCGCCTACGCCGGGAACCAATAGGAAGTGTTCGGGAACAATCTTGCGGATATCTTCGAAGGCGCGGCCTTGTGTGGCGCCTACTACGTACATCATCTGTTCGTCACTGGCCCACTCCTGGGATTTGCGGAGCACTTTTTCGAAGAGGCGTTCGCCGTTGGTGTCTTCCGTCAGCTGGAAGTCGTGCGAGCCTTTGTTGCTGGTCAACGCAAGCAGGATTACCCATTTGCCTTCGTACGTAAGGAACGGGGTCACACTGTCTTCGCCCATGTAGGGAGCTACGGTTACGGAATCTATATCCAGCTCTTCGAAGAAGGTACGGGCATACATGGCAGAGGTGTTCCCGATGTCACCGCGTTTGGCGTCGGCGATGATGAATTGGTCGGGATAGTTCTGCTTGATGTAGTTTACGGTTTTCTCGAAAGCTATCCAGCCTTTCACGCCCATGCTCTCATAAAATGCCAGATTGGGCTTGTAGGCGATGCAGAGGTCGGCAGTAGCGTCGATGATGGCTTTGTTGAAAGCGAATATAGGGTCTTCCTCTTTCAGAAGATGTTCGGGTATTTTCTTGATGTCGGTGTCAAGACCTACGCAAAGGAATGACTTCTTGCGCTTGATGTTCTCGAATAATTGCTGTTTGTTCATATTATTTTTTAGTTACGGGTTACTTATCACTGCCTTACAGTTCGCTCTCTTTCAGTCTTTCTGCATTTTCCGCCACAATCAGGTGGTCGATGCAGTCTTGGATGTCTCCGTCCATGAAGGCGGCGAGATTGTAGATGGTGTAGTTGATGCGGTGGTCCGTGATGCGTCCTTGCGGATAGTTGTAGGTGCGTATCTTGGCGGAGCGGTCGCCAGTGCTGACCATCGTCTTACGCTTGGAGGCGATGTCGTCGATGTACTTCTGGTGTTCCTTGTCGTAGATGAAGGTACGCAAGCGCGAGAGGGCGCGTTCCTTGTTCTTGGGCTGGTCGCGCGTCTCGGTACATTCGATGAGGATTTCTTCGACTATGCCTGTGTTGGGATTCTTCCAGTTGTAGCGCAGGCGCACGCCGGATTCCACCTTGTTCACGTTCTGACCGCCGGCACCACCGCTTCGGAAGGTGTCCCACTTGATTTCACCTTCGTTGATAACTACGTCGAACTCTTCGGCTTCGGGAAGCACGGCTACGCTGGCAGCTGAGGTGTGTACCCGTCCTTGCGTTTCTGTGGCCGGTACGCGCTGCACGCGGTGCACGCCCGATTCATATTTCAGTGTGCCGTATACATTGTCGCCCGTCACGGAGCAGACAATTTCCTTGAAACCGCCGGCTGCACCTTCGTTGGCGCTGGATATCTCCATTCTCCATCCCTTGGATTCGCAGTACTTGGTGTACATGCGGAAGAGGTCGCCGGCAAAGATTGCCGCTTCGTCACCACCCGTGCCGCCACGAATTTCGAGGATGGCATTACGGCCATCCTGCGGGTCGGCGGGGACGAGCAGCAGCTTTATCTGCTCTTCCAGTTCCGGTTGGCGGGTTTGGCAGGCATCCAGCTCTTCGCGTGCCATTTCCCGCATTTCCTGGTCTGTTTCGTTGGCGATAATTTCTTTGGCTTCTTCTATGCCGCCCAGTACTTGCATGTACTCTTTGCGGGCATTCATCAGGTCGCCCAGTTCTTTATATTCTTTGGTGAGCTTGACGTAACGCTTCTGGTCCGCAATCACTGCCGGGTCTGTAATCAAGGTCGACACTTCTTCGAAGCGGGCGACAAGCCCTTCCAGCTTTTCGAGTATGGTATTGTTGTCTGCCATATATTTAATACTTGAACTCTCCGAATTCGCTCTTGATAATCAGTTCTTTCTTGTCGCTTTCTTCCACGCGGCCTACAATCTGTGCATCGATGTTGAAACTCTTCGAAATAGCAATCACCTCTTCTGCATGTTCGGGAGAGAGGTACACTTCCAGGCGATGCCCCATATTGAACACCTTGTACATTTCGCTCCAGTCCGTATCGCTCTGCTCCTTGATGGTCTTGAACAACGGTGGAACGGGGAAGAGATTGTCTTTGATGACACGGCAGTTGTCTCCCACAAAGTGCAGTACCTTGGTTTGTGCGCCGCCCGAGCAGTGTACCATACCGTGGATTTGGGGACGGAGCGCATCGAGCAGTTTCTTAACTACCGGTGCGTAGGTGCGGGTGGGGGAAAGTACCAGCTTTCCTGCATCCAGCGGACTGTCTTCGACACTGTCTGTCAGTTTTAGCTTGCCACTGTATACCAGTTCTTCGGGTACAGCCTTGTCATAGCTTTCAGGGTATTTCTCTGCCAGGTATTTGGAGAATACATCGTGGCGTGCGCTGGTCAGTCCGTTACTGCCCATACCGCCATTGTATTCTTTCTCATAAGTAGCCTTTCCGTAAGATGCCAGACCTACAATCACATCGCCCGGACGGATATTGGCATTGTCTATAACATCTGAGCGCTTCATGCGGCAGGTCACTGTCGAGTCTACGATAATGGTACGTACAAGGTCGCCCACATCGGCTGTTTCGCCACCGGTGGCATAAACGCCTACTCCCATTTCGCGGAGTTCGGCAAGCAGTTCATCCGTACCGTTGATGATGGCTGAGATTACTTCGCCGGGGATGAGCAGTTTATTACGTCCGATGGTAGAGGATACCAGAATGTTGTCTACCGCACCCACACAAAGCAGGTCGTCGATGTTCATAATCAGTGCATCTTGTGCAATGCCTTTCCACACACCCAGGTCGCCGGTTTCCTTCCAGTACATATAGGCAAGACTGGACTTGGTGCCTGCTCCATCGGCATGCATAATGTTGCAATACTCCGGGTCACCGCCCAAAATGTCGGGGATAATTTTGCAGAAAGCCTGCGGGAAAATACCTTTGTCGATATTCTTGATGGCGTTGTGCACATCTTCCTTTGATGCGCTGACGCCTCGCATCATGTATCGTTGATTACTCATGAGATAATAGGTTTGTTCAATTGAATGTGCAAAGATACATCTAATCTTCTACAACACAAAGCGAGGCACAAAGTTTCTCGCCTTTGTGCCTCGCTATAGAGTTGTGTATTTATCAGAATTGTACCTGGGGAGCTTGTTCCGCTCCTTCTGCCGCTTCGAAATAAGCTCGTTTCTCAAAACCGAAGAGACCGGCAAGGATATTCTTGGGGAAACGGCGAATGGCTGTATTGAAGTTCTTGGCTGCATTGTTGAAGTTGGTACGTGCTACGTTGATACGGTTTTCCGTACCTTCCAGCTGTGCCTGCAGTTCCAGGAAATTCTGATTTGCTTTCAAGTCCGGATAGTTTTCTGTGATGGCAAGCAATTTACCGAGGGCGGAAGTCACCGCACCTTGTGCTTTCTGATATTCAGCCAGCTTTTCCGGAGTAAGGTCTGCCGCATCCACTTTGATTTGAGTGGCTTTGCTGCGGGCTTCTACTACACCTTCCAGTGTTTCCTTCTCGTGCGTGGCATATCCTTTCACGGTATTCACCAAGTTCGGAATCAGGTCGGCACGGCGTTGGTATTGGGTTTCTACGTTCGACCATTGTCCGCTGACATTTTCGTCCATGGTTACGAGTCCGTTATAGCCGGTTACACCCCAAATGGCGAGAAGAGCTATAACAACGATAATGATAATGGTTGATTTCTTCATACTTTTCATTTTTAGGCCTCACCTCCGATTCCTCTCCGATAGAGAGAGGGGAGGAGGGGAAGGCAGTTATTAATCATTTAATTATATTCTATGTAAACGTTTTATTTTCTTCCAGTATCCTCGAAGGTGTGTCAAAACGGTTGATGGCACACAGATGACACATCCTCGGCGTTAGAACCGGGAACCGGCTCCACCGCCACCTCCCATACCGCCTCCGAAGCTACCACCGCTGAAGCCTCCTCCGCCACTTCCGCCGAAGAGACCTCCACCACCGAAGATGACCGGACCACCTCCGCCTCCTCCCCGGTAATTTTCATCGTATGACTGCTGGCGGCGCACTACTTTATGTCCGCAATTGCGGCAGGTGTAGGTCACATCTTCCGTTTTCACTCCATTGCGGCGTGAGATGAGTATGCTGCTGCTACGTTGCAATTTATGTTGTCCGCAGTTGGGGCATTTGTTGGCAGCGCGTTGGGCAAGGATGCCTATAATAGATGCCACTGCGAGGAAACCGATAAGCCCCAGTAGGATACCTCCTACGGAGAGGTCATCCTCCTCTTCCGTGTCATTCACCATAGTGCCGTCAAGACGTGAACAGACTGCCTTTACACCCGCTACCATTCCAGCATCCCAATTACCGTCTTTCAGATAGGGAATCATGTATTTGGTCTGTATACGTTTGCAGATGGCATCAGGAAGGTCCCCTTCTAAACCGTATCCCGTATAAAACTGGATGCAGCGTTGGTCGGTTACCAGCAGAATGACCAAACCGTTGTTTTTTTCTTTTTTCCCTACTCCCCATTCATTGAGCAGCTGGTGTGAGAAATCAAAACAGTCTTCTTGTCCGATGGACGGGACAACGGCAACTACCGTTTCAATGCCAGTTTGCTGCTCCAATGCATAGAGCATACGGTCTATATTGTCACATGCCTCCGTGGATAGGATTCCGGCTGGGTTGCACACATAGCGTGTCTTGTCCTGAAGGTGTACTTTAGGAATATTCTTAGTGGTGTAGACTTCTTGTGCCTGCAAGGATAAGAGCAGGCATAAGAAGAATGTTATGGAAATAAATCGTCTCATACTACCAATATTTGTTGCGGCGAAGATAGGTAAAATCACATCAATGTATGTATTTTCCTACGAATTTCTTTACATGTTCGGTGTATTCCTGCGGATAATCCTTGTAAGACATAGCATGCGTGGCACCGGGCACAATCCATAATTCTTTGGGTTCGGGCTTGGCTTCGTAGAGGGGATAGACCATCCACGTCGGCACAAAGGTGTCGGCATCGCCGTGGATGAAGAGCATCGGCAAAGTACATTTCTTTACTTGCTCCAAAGCAGAGGCTTCCAGGAAGTCCCATCCGTACTCTTGCCGGCAGAGCCAGTTTGCTGTATGCAGAAGAGGGAAGGCGGGCAGGTTGAACTGTGCTTTCAGTTCTCCGCGAAACTCGTCCCATACGCTTGTGTAGCCGCAGTCTTCTACGAAACACTTGATGAAAGGCTGTTGGTATTGACCATGCTCCACTTCGCCGGATACCATCATGGTGGTGGCGGCTCCCATGGAGATACCGTGCACTACCATCTCTGTGCTGCGGGATGCTACGCTGTCTGTATGGCGGCGCCCGAAGAGTTCGTCGGCGGTTTCGGTCCATTGCAGTACGTCAAGCCGGTCTTTCCAGCCCATCTGTGCATGGTTTCCCTCGCTCATCCCGTGCCCGTAGAGGTCGGGCAGCAAGATGTTGAAGTCCATCTCCTTGTTGTACAGATAGCCTATCATCAGCATGCGCACGGCATTATCTGTATATCCGTGTACGATGACTGCTGTTTTTGGGGTGGGGTGGGTGGCGGCAACGTAGAGTGCGTGTAGCGTCTCTCCATGGTCGTTCTCAATGTAGAAGTCCTTCAATGCTCCTACGGTCACCAAACTGTCTACCCACGGTTGCAGTTCGGGATATTGCTCGAACATGAAGTTGTAGGATTCGGCAATGTTGCGACTGCGTGTGATAAGGCCTTCGGGTTTCAGAGCATGCCCCAGCATATAGTACCCTCCGCACAGTACTACGGTGCAGAGGGCAGCCAGACCGAGAATCGAATATTTTATGGTTTTCTTCATTATTTATTCCAAATTTCCCATGCAGCAAAGGCTTGCAGCAGTAACATTTCCAGACCGTTCTTAGTGACGGCTCCTTGTGCCTGGCCTTTCTTCATGAAAAGGGTTTCGTTTGGATTATATAACAAATCATAGAGCAAATGGTTGGGAGTCAGTAGTTCGTAAGGAATATTGGGACAGAAATCCACTTTGGGATACATGCCTACTGGGGTACAGTTGACAATCACTGTGTACTCTTGCATGATTTCCGGTGTCAGTTCTTCGTATGTGAGGTATTTATCCTCTTTCTTGGCGCGTGATACGAAGGAACTTTTTATACCCAGGTTCTCCAGCCCGCGATATACGGCTTTCGATGCACCGCCGGTACCCAAAATCAGGGCTTTCTTGTGTTGTGGTTGCAAAAGTGGTTCTATGGATTGTGTAAATCCTATGATGTCGGAGTTGTAGCCAACCAGTTTCACTTTGCCTTTGGAAAGGCGGATAATCTTAATGACATTGACGGCGCCTATCTTGGCTGTGTCTTTGTCCAGTTCGTCCAGGTAGGGGATGACTTGCTCCTTGTAAGGGATAGTCACATTCAGTCCACAGAGGTTGGGATTTTCCTCGATAACTTCCATGAAATCCTCGATACGTGGAATTTCGAAATTTACATATTCTGCATCAATATTTTCTGCCTTGAATTTCTCATTGAAATATCCGATAGAAAAGGAATGTTTCAACGGGTAACCTATTAAACCGTATTTCTGCATAATATTTTAGTTATTGATTGAACTATATTCGTTTGTTTATGGAGTACATTATTGGTCGGAAGTAGTTGAGGAGGTGATTACCGGTTCTTTGATGATAACAAAACCTCCGAATTGCAATCCGTTATCTTTTCCGTTCAAACAGAACTTTCTGTCGAATACGGGTTTATTTTTTGATTTCCAGATCAGTTTGCTAGAGAAGGTGATGACGTCTTGAGTACCATCGTTCCAGTCTATTATCACTTTTTCGTTATCGAATGTATCGTCGCCATTGAATTCTCCAAAAGTGAGAAAGTATTTGCCAGTTTCAAATTTCATTGTTTGCAGACCGTTGAAGTGTGCAAGGTAAGCTTTGGTTTGGCTTATTGGAACGTCCTTTTCATATATTTTTCCATTATAGATTGCCTTGATTCCTTGCTTGGCAATGTTGCCGGGAGTTTCAGGATTCAACAAATCATTACCTTGAGCATCTTGTACTGCGATATGCAGTTTGATAGGAGCAAAATCCCATATCATATCATCACTTCCCGAATCATCGCAAGCTGTGAAACCGGCAACGCAAAGGAGGGTAATAAATAATAAATAGAGGGTGTGTGTAGCTTTCATAAGGTCTCTTTTTTATATAAGTTTCTTCTTTTTATTTAGTTGCCACATAAAGTGTACATATCCCGAAAGTCAGCCGCTTGAAGTGCACTTCGCTGAAGCCTGCCTTGCGGATTACCTCCTGCATCACTTCTCCCTGCGGGAAGGCGCGAATACTTTCCGGTAGATAGGTGTAGGCGCTGTTGTCTTTCGAAATACATTTACCGAGCAGGGGGATGACAACTTTGGAGTAGATGGTGAACAACTGTTTCATCGGGAAGCGGTCTGGTGTGGAGAGCTCTAGTATGACGAGATGTCCGCCGGTCTTTAGTACGCGGCACATCTCGGACAGTCCCTTGTCCAGCCCTTCGAAGTTGCGGATGCCGAACGCTACGGTCACGGCGTCGAAGCTTTCGTCGGCAAACGAGAGGGAGGTGCAGTCCTCCCGGACAAATGAAATCTTGTTCGAGAGGTGCGCCTGCTTTACTTTTTCACGTCCCACGTTCATCATGCCTTCCGAGATGTCGGTGCCAATCAGGCTATCGGGTTGCAGTTCGCGGCATGCAAGGATGGCGAAATCGCCGGTGCCGGTAGCTACGTCCATAATACGCCGGGGGCGGAAAGGACGTAGGTACTTGATTGCTTTCCTACGCCAGCTGCGGTCGATGCCCATGGATAGGGTGTGATTCAGCTTGTCGTAGGCAGGAGCGATGTTGTCGAACATTTCTTCCACTTGTTCGCTCTTCTTGCCGTCATTACCGTAGGGCTTGATGTGTTCTTGGGGATAGTCCATTTACTTTAAATATTCGGTTACATTCTTTTCAATGCGTTCGGCAATGTTGCTGGTATCTTCCTTTACAAACTTCTCGCCGGTGATGTGTTCGTACAGTTCGATGTAACGTTCGCTGATTGAAGTAACGATTTCGTCGGTCATTTCCGGTACTTGCTGTCCTTCCTTGCCTTGGAAGCCGTTGTCCATCAGCCATTCTCGTACAAACTCCTTGGAGAGTTGCTTTTGCGGTTCGCCGTTGGCAAAACGTTCTTCGTAGCCTTCGGAGTAGAAGTAGCGGCTGGAGTCGGGCGTATGGATTTCGTCCATCAGGTAAATCTTGCCGTCGTGCTTGCCGAATTCGTATTTGGTGTCTACCAGAATCAATCCGCGTTCCGCTGCAATCTCGGTACCGCGTTTGAAGAGGGCCATGGTGTATTGCTCCAATACGGCATATTCTTCGGGTGTGGCAAGACCTTGTGCCAGGATTTCTTCTTTGGAGATGTCGGCATCGTGTTCGCCAATCTCGGCTTTAGTGGTCGGGGTGATGATGGGTTCAGGGAATTTCTGGTTTTCCTTCATCCCTTCGGGCAACTTCACGCCGCAGATTTCACGTACACCGCTCTTGTAGGCACGCCATGCGCTGCCACAGAGGTAACCGCGTACAATCATTTCTACGGGGAATCCTTCACACATCACACCTACCGTCACCATCGGATCGGGTGTAGCCATTTTCCAGTTGGGGCAGATGTCGGTTGTGGCATCCAGGAATTTTGCTGCAATCTGGTTCAACATTTGTCCTTTGAAGGGAATACCTTTCGGCAATACTACGTCAAAGGCTGAGATGCGGTCGGTAGCTACCATGACCAACTTTTCACCATTGATGTTGTACACATCACGAACTTTTCCGTGGTACACGCTTTTCTGTCCGGGAAAGTTAAATTCAGTTGCTGTTAATGCTTTCATCTTTGTAATATTTACGATTTTGAGAATTTACTGTTTCTGTTCAATCTTACTATCGGCTTGTTCGGCTTTGCGTCGTTCACGTTCCGCTTTCGCTTCCTTGTCGAACTTCTCGTAGGCCTCCACAATCTGAGTTACCAACTTATGGCGTACGATGTCTTTCTTGTTCAGCTCCACGAAACTGATGCCTTTTACGCCTTTCAGAATCTTCAGTGCCTGCACCAGACCGGAAGTCTGGGAAGAAGGCAAGTCAATCTGCGTCATGTCTCCCGTGACAATCATCTTGGTGTTCATTCCCATGCGGGTGAGGAACATCTTGATTTGCTGGGTGGTCGTGTTCTGCGCTTCATCCAGAATGACGACGGCATCGTTCAGTGTGCGTCCGCGCATAAAGGCGAGGGGGGCAATCTGGATGATGTTCAGCTCCATATACTCTTTCAGCTTGGCGGCAGGTATCATGTCCTGCAGGGCGTCATAGAGTGGTTGCAGATACGGGTCTATCTTGTCCTTCATGTCGCCGGGCAGGAAACCGAGCTTTTCTCCGGCTTCTACGGCAGGGCGGCTGAGGATGATTTTCTTTATCTCCTTATTCTTTAGTGCCCGCACGGCAAGCGCGATGGCTGTATAGGTCTTTCCTGAACCGGCGGGACCGATGGCAAACAGCATGTCATTCTTGGCAAATGCCTCTACCAGCTTCAGCTGGTTCTCGCTGCGCGGGATAATCGGCTTTCCGGTTACGCTGAATACAATGACATTGCCCGATTTTTCCGCTTGCGGGGCATTGCCTTTGATGATGTCTATAATGACCTCTTCTTTCAAAGAGTTGTATTCGGCACAGTATTTCTCCAGCTTGGTAATGTTCTCCTCGAATGCACACATTTCCTCCTCATCACCCAATACTTTGATGACATTGCCGCGGGCAACGATGCGAAGCTTGGGATACAAGGCCTTTATCAGCTGCATGTTGGCGTTGTTTACGCCATAAAATATTACCGGGTCAATATCTTCAAGAACAATCAGTTTTTCTATCATTGATATGTTTTAAAGTTCAATTCGTTCTTTTAGTGAAACGTTCTGCAAATGTAGTGAAACGTTTGGATACTTAAACAGTTCCATTGGGTATTTTTTTTGCAGTGGCTTCGGGTAGATTGTCGGTAATTGTTGCACGACGATGCCGTTTCCTTTTTTTGAGCATCCGATACGTTGTCGGTTCAGCGTCTGTTCCTTCATGTTGAAGATAATATTGGGGTCGAAGTGCTGCCCGTTGACGCGTGTCTCGAAGTGCAGATGCTCAGTAGAGGCGCGTCCGGTGCGTCCGGTCAGTGCGATGGGCTGTCCGGCTTTGACTGTGTCGCCACAATGTACAAGGTTTTTGAAGTTGTGGCTGTATATCGTTTCCAGTCCGAAGTCATGGCGTACGACGACGACATTGCCGTAGGCGCTATAAGGCTTGGACATCCGTACTACGCCGTTGAAGGCACTCCGTATGGTGTCTTTGGCGTAGGTCTTGATGTCTATGCCACTGTGGCGTCCCCGCCCCCGTCCGTAAGGGGAGATGACTTTTCCTCCAGGCAGGGGAAAGGAGTATTCCGTGTCCGGAATGTCCTCCAAAGGTAGCTCTATCAGTTCTCTTTGCGAAAACAGTCCCGGAGTGGCAACGCGGATATGGTTGGTTTCCATGGTGGAAAAGACCGTTTTCTTCCCTTGTGCCGTGGCACCAAGGGCTATGAGCAGGAGAGGGACAAGAATACGGATTCTCATTTATTCAAAATATTGTATAGTCCCACTGGTAGAGGAAGCATATTTCTCCAACAGTTCCAATATCATTTCGGCTGCTTCTTTCAGACCTTCCTGCCCGTTGTAGCCGTTGACAATGGCAAGGATATGGCGGGTTTCAAGTTTCATCTTGGTGCGTTCGTGGTCGCTGGTCGGGGTACCGATACCGCCTATACGGTCGCGGTAGACGGGCAGCCCTTCTATGTTCAGCATGCCGCGGCCTATACCCTCGAACAATTCCTCGGCACGTCCTATGCCCAGCTCAAGGTCGGTCCCTTGTATCTCGTCGGCATCAAATCCGCCGATAGAGTGGCCCGTACGTAGGGAGACAAGGTTGATAAGGTCTACCAACGTATCTATCTGATAGAGTTCCAATCCGCGCAGCAGTCGCCGTCTCAGTGCTTCGGCCGAGGGACGGTAGCGGCTGGGGTCCTTGCCGCAACGTTTATAGGCTTCGCGGGTGGCGGCAATGACGGGTTGGTACTTGATGCTGTCCGTGGTTTCACGGGCTCTTAGCTCTTGGGTGAAAGTTGCGATTTCTTGCCACAACCCTTCGCAATATGGGGTATTTGTCACTTCGGCAAATACGGCTGCACCGCGGAATTCGGGGCAATTCTGCTTGATTTCTTTAGAAAGTGTGATATGATACATTAATGCAATCCGTTTGAATGGGTTAACATGATTCCCGACAATATCCTTCCGGATTTGATACCCATCCGGCGTGCCGAGAAAAACTCTTCATATTGGGTAAAAGTACATATATTGGCTGTCTCCACTTGTGCGGAAGGTACTCCGAAGTCCAGTAGTTGCAGTCGGTTGGCAGCCCATAGGTCGATATGGTATTTGTGGGTGGCGGGTTTCCATTCGGAGATGTAATCCATCTGGAAACCGTTCTTGCGGAATGCTTCATAGACTTCGTCGCCTACCTCGAAGGCGGAAAGGGAGATGCCGGGGCCGATGCAGGCTATCACTTCTTTGCCCTCTGTGCCATAGCGGGCACGCATCTTGTCGAGTGTGTGGCCGAGGATGTAATTCACAGTGCCGCGCCATCCGGCATGAACAGCGGCTATCACGGCATTCTTCCGGTCGTAGAGCAGGATGGGAATGCAGTCTGCCGTAGAGATGCAGATGCAGCAGCCCGGTTCACGGGTTATCAGTGCATCAATGCCCTGCAACATGGAGTGGCGTTCTTCTGCTGTTGCATGCAGATAAGTTCCGTCAATGACAAGTGCCTTTGTCCCGTGGGTCTGAAACGGGATGACCAGTTCTTGGGGGCGTTGGGGCAGGGAAGAACATACTATTTCCTGGTTGCGGCGTACAGCTTCGGCTTCGTCTCCCGTGTAAGGTGTACAGTTGAGGGAGGCATAGTTACCTTGGCTGCATCCACCGTGGCGGGTGGTTACAAAACAAGAAATGCCGGGATATGAGGCAAGCAGCTCATATCCCAACATTTTCCTATCTTCTGTAAGAGGAATCATTTTTTATCTTCCTCCCAATCTTCTTCGTATTCAAAGTCCTCGAGGTCCTCTATGTCCTCGTTGTCATTGACGTATTTATAGCTGAGGTCCTCGTCCTCACCCTCTTCTTTCAATTCTTCCTGCAGGTGGCTGAGGTCTTTGGCGCGATGGGCAATGCTGTCCACTTTGCCTTCTATCTTATTACTTTCCTTGTTCAGCTCTTCCCAAAGGATGTCTTTCAGCGTAGAGATGCCCATGCCGGAGACAGCAGAGATGAATATATGCGGAATCCCTTCGGGCAGTGTCGGCTCTATCTCGTCCATCAGTTCCTGGTCGAGCATGTCGCATTTGGTGACGGCAAGCACTCTCTGTTTGTCCAGCATTTCGGGGTTGAAAGTGCGAAGCTCGTTCAACAGGATTTCGTATTCCTTACGGATGTCGTCACTGTCGGCAGGCACCATGAACAGCAACAATGAGTTGCGCTCGATGTGGCGCAGGAAACGCAATCCTAAGCCTTTGCCGGCACTGGCTCCTTCGATGATGCCGGGAATGTCCGCCATCACAAACGATTTGCTGTCGCGATAGGACACGATGCCCAGATTGGGTTCCAGCGTTGTAAACGGATAATTGGCGATTTTGGGCTTCGCCGCAGAAACGGATGCCAGTAAAGTGGATTTTCCTGCATTGGGGAAACCTACCAGACCGACGTCTGCCAGCAGCTTCAGTTCCATGATTACCGTCAACTCCTGCATCGGTTCGCCCGGTTGTGCAAAGCGGGGAGCCTGGCGTGTGGCGGTTTTGAAGTGCCAGTTGCCCAGACCTCCGCGTCCGCCTTTCAGCAAGATGACTTCTTGTTCGTGCTCAGTGACGTCGCAGATATATTCACCCGTTTCGGCGTTGTACACCACTGTGCCGCAGGGCACTTCAATCACCTTGTCCGCTCCGTCTTTTCCGAAACTGCGGTTTTTGGAACCGGATTCTCCGTGACCTGCCAGGATGTGGCGATCGTACTTCAGATGGAGTAGCGTCCAGTAGTTGCGGTTACCCCGCAGGATGACATGGCCTCCTCGTCCTCCGTCACCTCCGTCGGGGCCTCCGTTGGGTATGTATTTCTCACGCCGCATATGCGTAGAACCTCGTCCGCCCTTTCCGGAGCGGCAATATATTTTTACGTAGTCAACAAAATTCGATTCAGCCATATTCTGTTTTATTGTTATTTCACTGCGTCAATAGCCTTGCAAACATCGGCAAAGATTTCTTCCAATACGCCGAAGCCCTGGATGTGTTGGTATTTGCCGTCCTGCTTGTACCAGTCAATCAGCGGAGCTGTCTGTGAGTGGTAAACCACCAGACGCTTCTTGATTGTCTCTTCATTGTCGTCTGCACGTCCTGATTCTTGTCCGCGCTTGATGAGGCGCTTCATCAGTTCTTCTTCGGGCACGTCGAGGTCGAGCATCACGCTGACTTCCTGTCCGCGTTCGGCGAGCATCTTCTTTAATGCTTCAGCCTGGGCGATTGTTCTGGGGAAGCCGTCGAAAATCACGCCTTTGCTATCCTTGAAGCTGTCGAATACGCTTGCCAGAATATCAATCATCAACTCATCGGGGATCAACTGGCCCTGGTCGATATAACCTTTAGCAGTCTTGCCCAGTTCTGTACCGTTTTTCATTTCAGCACGGAGCACGTCTCCGGTAGAGATGTGGTTGATGCCATACTTTTCTACAATCTTTTCACTTTGTGTTCCCTTACCTGAACCGGGAGCACCAAAAATTACAATGTTCAACATTTGCTTAGTTATTATTTAATGATTTACTATATTATGTCTGTATCAGTCTACTACAGTATAAATGTCGGGATAGTTGCGCCCGAAGCCGTCATAATCCAACCCGTAGCCCACGATGAAGTCGTTCGGAATATTCATGGCCACATATTCTATGTTTAAATCAACTTTCAGCTTATCAGGTTTCACCAGTAGGGAGGCAATATGAATCTCCCTGGGACCGCGAGTGCCGAGGGTGTCCAGTAAGCGTTGCATGGTGAGTCCCGTATCTACTATGTCCTCTACAATGACCACTGTACGGTCTGTGAGGTCTTCATTGATGCCTATTACTTCCTTAATTACCCCGGTAGAGGATACTCCTTGATAAGATGCCAATTTGACAAACGAAATTTCGCAGGGAATCGTGATTCGTTTCAGCAAATCGGCGGTAAACATGAACGAACCGTTCAGTACGCTGAGGAATAGAGGATTCTTTCCTGCCAGGTCGCGGTTGATTTCGTTCGCTACACGGGTTACTTCTTTCAGTATGTCCTGCTCCTTGATGGAGACTGTGAACATCTTGTCTTTTATTTGTATGGTATCCATAGATGGGATGTTTTTAGAAAGTTGCCGCAAAAATACGATTTTTATTCCACTCCATGCATCATCTTCTGTAATTTCTTTGAAAGCAGGAAGAGGATAAGCGATGCCGTGGCAGACATGACGACGAACACCATGAAGAAATCGTACATCGTCTCAATGCGATAGCCCAGTAGCGTCTTTACCTTTCCGGCTTCGGGGTAGAGCCCGCTCAGCGTGCCTGCAAACTTATTGGCAGTGGCGGTGGAGAGGTACCATATCCCCATCATCAGCGAGGCGAAGCGGATGGGCGTGAGCTTGTTCACCATGGAGAGTCCGATGGGCGAGAGGCAGATTTCGCCCATGGTATGGATGAAGTAGAGCCCCGTCAGCCAAATGAGACTCACCTTGATGCCCGGCTGAACATCTTTCACCCCAAGGCAGATGACGAGATAGCCCAGTGAAAGCAGTAGCAGGCCGATGGCTTGCTTGGTGGGCGAGGCGGGCTCCATGCCCCGCTTGCCCAGGGCGCCCCATACGCCCGGCATGATGGCGGCAAGTATCACCACAAAGAAGGGGTTGAAGGACTGAATCCAGGAGGCAGGCATTTCCCACCCCAGGATGACGCGGTCGGTCTGCTCGGAGGCGAAAAGCGTGAGCGAGGCGCCTGCCTGCTCGTAGGCCGCCCAGAAGAAAATGACGAAGAAGGCGATGATGTAGATGACGAAGATGCGGTCGCGCTCCGTCTTGGTGAGCGAGCCTTCCAGCAGGATGCTGACGGGAAACACGATGCAGGCGGTGAAGATGCCGATGCTTATCCAATCGTCCCCGAAGCACCAGTAGAAGAAACCGGCAAGCGCGATGGCGAGCAGGGCGAGCAGCAGGTAGTTGCGCATGGTCCGTCCGTTGGCATGGGCACTCTTCCGGGCGGTGTTGTCTGCCTGGGGCCGTTCCTTGCGGGCGTCGGGGATGATGCCGAGGGGCTTGCCGTCGGGGCCGATGAGGTACTTGTTCTTCTGGGTTTCGAAGAGGACGACCGTCAGCACGGTGACGATGGCGGCAATGAGGAAGCCCCATCGGAAGTCGTGAGGGTTGCCCGTCTCGCCAAAATAGCCGCAGACCAGCGGGGCGAGGAAGGAACCCACGTTGACACCCATATAGAAGATGGTGTAGGCGGAATCCAGCCGTTTGTCACCCGGCTCGTAGAGCTGCCCCACCAGGGAGGAGACGGTGGGCTTGAAGCAGCCGTTGCCCAATATCAGGAAAGTCAGTCCGCCGTACATCAGCCAATGCGAAAGCTCACGCGCCTCCAGCATCGAGGCACTGGCAAACATCAGGAACTGGCCGACTGCCATCATCATGGCCCCCCAGAAGACGGAACGGCGGATGCCCCAGTATTTGTCGGCGATGTAGCCGCCGATTAAGGGTGTCAGGTACACCAGTCCGGTGTAGCTGCCGTAGATGGAGGCGGCGTGCTCCTTGTCGAAAAGGAGTGCCTGGGTGAGGAACAGAATGAAGATGGCACGCATGCCGTAGTAGCTGAAACGCTCTGCCGTGCTGGTAGCGAAGATAAGGTAAAGACCTTTCGGGTGTCGTGATGTACTCATTGAATATGCTTTTATTGTTTTGGCTTTTATTAGATGTCGAGGGTACAAAATTAGTCATTATTTTGCGTAAGTTAATGGGTATAATTAGAAACTTGCCGACAAGCCTGCGGGAACTTGCCGACAAGCTTGTGCAAACTTGTCCGTAAGCCTACGCAAACTTAAAACAGAATTTCTGTTTCTGTAAATAAAGCTTTTGTTTATAGAAATAGAGCTTTTGTTTCTAAGAATAAAGGCTTTGTTCTAAGAATCCTTTGCATTGAAGACAACTTTTCCTTACGGAGCAGATATTTTTTCCCGGGGGGCAAAGCAACTTGATAAAAAACGTCTTCTCTTTGTACAGTTGAAATCAAAGCCCTATCTTTGCTCTACGATTTTAAGATAATCCTATTATGAAGATATTTCCTACTACAAGCATCAAGCAACTGGATGCAGATACCATAAAGAATGAACCGATTGCCTCCATCGACCTGATGGAACGTGCCTCACGCGCATTGGCCCGTGCCATTGCCGAGCGTTGGGAGCCGGACACGCCGCTCACCGTTTTTGCCGGACCGGGGAACAACGGTGGCGATGCGCTTGCCCTGGCGCGACTGCTGGCCGGGAAGGGCTACCGGCTCGAGGTGTATCTCTTCAATACGAAAGGGACGCTTTCGCCGGACTGCGAGACGAACAAGGAGCGGCTGGCCGACGTGCCGGGTGTGGATTTCCACGAAGTGACCACCCAGTTTGTACCTCCCGTGCTGACGGCAGACCATGTGGTGATAGACGGTCTCTTCGGCAGCGGTTTGAACAAGGCTCT
Organism: Bacteroides sp. AF25-38AC; assembly: GCF_003602995.1. Taxonomy (NCBI): domain Bacteria; kingdom Pseudomonadati; phylum Bacteroidota; class Bacteroidia; order Bacteroidales; family Bacteroidaceae; genus Bacteroides; species Bacteroides sp. AF25-38AC. Next base: position 158,017 of record NZ_QTMD01000006.1, read on the forward strand.
GAGCGGCGGTTTTGCAGCCGTAGTGAAGTACATCAACGCTTCGCCCGCCACGGTGGTGTCCATCGATATCCCATCGGGACTGATGGGTGAGGACAATACCTACAACGTACATACGAATATCGTCCGTGCCCATCTGACGCTGAGCCTGCAATTGCCGAAACTGGCATTTCTCTTTGCCGAGAACGAGCCGTATGTGGGCGAATGGCAGTTGCTGGACATCGGACTCAGCGAGGATGTCATCCATGACATGGAAACGGACTTCCGCTTGCTGGAGCATGAAGACGTGTCTGCCCTGCTGAAGCCGCGCAGCCGGTTTGCCCATAAGGGGAACTTCGGCCGTGCACTGCTGATAGCCGGTTCGCAGGGAATGGCGGGAGCTTCGGTGCTGGCTGCGCGTGCTTGTCTGCGTTCGGGGGTGGGGCTGCTGACGGTGCATGTGCCGTTCTGCAACAACTTCATTGTGCAGACTTCCGTGCCCGAAGCCATGACGGAGCTGGACATCAGCGACACCTGCTTTGCCGCCGCTACTGATACGGACGATTACCAGGCCGTGGCGATAGGTCCGGGACTGGGAAAGGCGGCAGAGACCGAGGCGGCTCTGCTGGAGCAGATAGAGATATGCCAGACTCCGATGGTGGTGGATGCTGATGCCCTGAACTTGCTGGGCGAGAAGCGTAACTATATAGGGCGTCTGCCCAAAGGGAGTATTCTGACTCCGCACCCCAAGGAACTGGAGCGTCTTGTAGGCAAATGCCAGAATTCGTACGAACGCCTGATGAAGGCTCGCGAGCTGGCGAAGAGCGCCGGAGTGCATATCATCTTGAAAGGCGCTTATTCTGCCATTGTCACTCCTGCCGGGAAATGTTTTTTCAACCCTACCGGCAATCCGGGTATGGCAACGGGAGGCAGCGGTGATGTGCTGACGGGAGTGGTGCTTGCCTTGCTTGCCCAAGGCTATGAGCCGGAGAAGGCTGCCTGCCTGGCCACGTATGTGCACGGACTGGCGGGAGATGTTGCCTGCAAGAAGCAGGGGGCAGTGGGGATGACGGTGGGGGATATAGTTGCCTGCCTGCCGCTAGCGTGGAAGATGCTGGAAGAATAAGGAGAGAAGTGTAATTTGGATGGCTTGTCATGTCAACAGAAATAAGATATTTTGAAAACAGAAAAGATTGGCGAAAGTGGCTGGCTGACAATTTTGATACTGCCGATGGAGTCTGGTTTGTGTTTCCTACTAAATCTTCAAGCGAGAAAAGTATTGTATATAATGACGCTGTTGAAGAGGCCCTTTGTTTCGGGTGGATTGACAGCACGATAAAGTCACTTGACAAAGAACATAAAATTCAGCGTTTCACGCCCAGGAATCCTAAAAGTACCTATTCGCAAGCCAACAAAGAAAGGTTGAAATGGTTGCTGGAGCATAAAATGATACATCTTGAATTTGAGGATAAAATACGAACTGTCTTGTCGGTTCCTTTTGTTTTTCCAAATGATATAATCGACAGATTGAAAGAGGATGAAAGAATATGGAAGAATTATCAGAGTTTCTCTGACCCCTATAAACGTATCCGAATCGCATACATTGAAGCGGCGAGGAAACGACCGGAAGAATTTGAAAGGCGATTAAATAACTTTATCTGTAAAACGAAAGAGAACAAAATAATAATAGGGTTTGGCGGGATTGAAAAATACTATTAACGCTAATTCTTTTCCGCTTATTTCTCTCTTGTCGTAATGTGGAAGCATCCTTGCTTCAACTCGTACTTGATGTAGCATTTATCGGCTTTCCGCAGGTCACGGAGCACTTCCGAAAGAACCAGTTTTAAGGTATCTGCGCTGACATCCTGCAAAGGACGTCCATCCTCGTCTTCTATTTTCTGAAAGCGCTTCCAACTGACATCGAATGTCGTTCCGTAAAAATGTGCCGAGTTTGGAGAAGCATTGCCGTTACGGCGGCGCAGGCGTTTTACGTCGTCTTGGGTGCGGAGTACGGAAGTCACAATTATCTTGTTTGGATTCAGTCCTTTGGCGGTCAGTGAATCAAGGAAGTTGTGTCCGATGGTATCCAGTAGGCTGGCGGCGCCCGGAATGAGAAAAGGGATGGAATGCGTCAGTGAATCCACGGCATAGAGCTCGTTCGTCGTGATAGGTTGCAGTTGCTCTCTCATCTTTTCTGCTTCCTCGCGGGATGAAAGTACACGTATGCCGATGGCTTGGGCTACATTGAGATGTTTCTCATTCAAGTCTCCGAACGAGCGTTTGTAGCTGACAACGCCCCGAATGTTGCGCGGTTCGTTCAACTTGAGCGACATGTCTTTCTTCTTGCAGCCGGCAAAGGTGAATGTTGCGGCAGCTGCGACAATTATCAGTATAGGTAGGATTCTGGAAGAATATCTCATCTTATAAATGTACTATGTCTGTGAAAAATCTGCGTTAATCTGTGGTGAAAACCTTGCAAAGATAATGCAAACCTTCTTAAATTAGCACTGTCTTTGCTGAAAAAGCGAATATAGGCTGCACCTCAACATAACTTTTTCATGCGAGCATGAAAGTTCTGTATTCGGTTTGCACTATCTTTGCACACAAAAAAGACCGTGCAACGATATTTTATATACCTGGCTTATGATGGCACCGCTTATCACGGCTGGCAAATCCAGCCGAATGGAGCGAGTGTGCAGGAGTGTTTGATGAAGGCGCTGAGTACCCTGCTGCGTCGCGAGGTGGAAGTCGTGGGAGCGGGGCGTACCGATGCTGGGGTTCATGCCTCACTGATGGTAGCTCACTTTGACAGTGATTCTCCTTTGGACACTGTTTTTATGACGGATAAGCTGAATCGCCTGCTTCCTCCCGATATTTCCGTATGCCGTCTGTGTGCCGTGAAGCCCGATGCACATGCCCGCTTTGATGCTACGGCGCGGATGTATAAGTATTACGTCACTACTGCCAAGATGCCTTTCAATCGTCAATACCGTTGTCGTCTGTTCCAAACACCGGACTTTGAGCGGATGAATGAGGCTGCCCAAACCTTGTTTGACTATACGGACTTTACCAGCTTCAGCAAGCTCCATACCGATGTCAAGACCAATAATTGCAAGATTATGCATGCCGCCTGGACGCAAGTGGACGATGTGACCTGGGTGTTCACCATCCAGGCCGACCGGTTCCTGCGGAACATGGTACGTGCCATTGTCGGCACTCTGCTCGAAGTGGGGCGTGGAAAACTTTCCGTTGAAGGCTTCCGGCGTGTCATCGAACAAAAGGATAGATGTCGGGCAGGCACTTCCGTTCCCGGCAATGCTTTGTTCCTGGTGGATGTAGCCTATCCGGAAACAATTTTTTTAGAATAAGACAGAAGGATACTGCGAAAACGTAGTGTCCCCCCCTTTAATTTTTAATTCTTAATTCTTAATTTTTTAATTAATCCTATGTGGTTATTACTTGCTTTCCTCTCTGCTGCCTTATTGGGATTTTACGATGTCTTCAAGAAGAAGTCGCTTCGTGACAATGCCGTACTGCCGGTGCTTTTCCTGAACACGTTGTTCTCGAGCCTGATATTTCTTCCTTTCATTCTGGTATCTGTCTTTGCGCCGTCGGTGTTGGGAGGTACGATGTTTGATGTTCCCGTGGTGGGGTGGGAGGTGCATAAGTTTATTGTTGTCAAGTCGTTTATCGTGCTTTCTTCCTGGATATTCGGTTATTTCGGGATGAAGCATCTGCCGCTGACCATCGTGGGACCGATTAATGCGACGCGTCCCGTAATGGTGCTTGTAGGTGCCATGCTTGTGTTTGGCGAACGCTTGAACCTTTATCAATGGATTGGCGTGCTGCTTGCCATAGTGTCCTTCTTCATGCTGAGCCGTTCGGGCAAGAAAGAGGGAATCGACTTCAAGCATAACAAATGGATTCTTTTCATCGTGCTGGCTGCCGTTGCCGGAGCTGTCAGCGGGCTGTATGACAAATATCTGATGAAGCAGCTCAACCCGATGCTGGTGCAGTCGTGGTATAATGTCTACCAAGTCTTTATCATGTGCCCCATTATCCTGCTGTTGTGGTATCCCAAGCGAAAAGAAAGTACCCCGTTTCGTTGGGACTGGACCATTATCTGTATCTCCATTTTCCTTTGTGCGGCAGACTTTGTCTATTTTTATGCCCTGAGCTATGAGGACTCCATGATTTCCATCGTTTCGATGGTGCGTCGTGGCAGCGTTGTAGTTTCCTTCCTTTTCGGTGCGCTTTTCTTCCGTGAAAAGAATTTAAAAAGCAAGGCTGTCGACCTCATTTTGGTGTTGATTGGAATGTTCTTCCTATATTTGGGGAGTAAATAAACAAGAGATATATGGCAGAAGACCTGTATATAAATGCTGGTGGCAAGACAGAGAAATATCGCGCTTTGCTTCCTCAACTGAAAAATCTGCTGGCAGGTGAAGATGACTTGATAGCCAATCTGGCGAATGTTTCGGCGGCGCTGAAAGAGACTTTCCATTTCTTTTGGGTAGGCTTCTATTTGGTGAAGGGTGAAGAATTGGTGTTAGGACCTTTCCAGGGACCGATAGCTTGTACGCGCATCAGGAAAGGCCGCGGTGTTTGCGGCACGGCATGGGATAGAGCCGAGACGTTGGTTGTGCCCGATGTGGATGCATTTCCCGGACATATAGCCTGCAGCTCGCTGTCGCGTTCGGAGATCGTGGTTCCGCTGAAGCGTGAGGACGGTGAAGTGTGGGGAGTATTGGATATTGACAGTGACGATTTGGGCGGTTTTGATGAAACAGATGCCCGTTTCCTTGAAGAAATGATTAAAATGTTATGATAAGAAAACTGAGTGCTTTTTTGATTTTGGCTTTCATCGGATGGGGGTATTTGCAGGCCCAGGAAGCCAAGACGTGTTTTAAGAATATGCCGGATTCTATATGTCCGTTGCTTAGCGCCGTGAACCGTGCGGATTTTATAGACTTTCTGGAAAGTAAGATGAAAGCTGAGGTGACCAACAGCTTTGGTGGTAAATCGGAAATGACGGAACTTGCCCCGGATTATATACATGTGAAGATGACTCCCCAGAGCTCGTGGCAGATGAAGCTCTTGCCTGTCAACGACAGCACGAAAGTGGTTTGTGTGGTATCTACGGTTTGTGCTCCGGCTTGCGACAGCCATGTCAAGTTCTATACGACAGACTGGAAGGAGCTGGTTGCTTCGTCCTACCTGCCGGCATTGCCCGTTCTGGATGATTTTATCGCTGAGGCCGCGGATACGGTGGATGTCTATGAGTATCAGGATGCCCGTCGCCAGGCCGACATGCTGCTGATGAAAGCGGACCTTTCTGCGAAGGATGCCACGTTGGCATTCACTTTTACCACGACCGATTACATGGGTAAAGAAGCGGCGGAGAAACTGAAACCGTTTGTCCGCCGTCCTATTGTTTATACTTGGAATCAAGGGAAGTTCGAGAAATCCTCTACTTCACTTTGATTCTGTCGAATCCCTCTCCATAGACTCCGATGACTGCACTTTGTGATACAAAGGCATTGGGGTCTATGTCTTTTATGAGCCGGAAAATGATGGTGGACTCCCGCTTCTTGGCCAGCACGAACAGCATTTTTATCTCTTTTCCCGTATAGAAGCCCGAGGCGTTGATGACCGTTGCACCTCTGTGAGGATATACCTGGATGTGCTTGGCTATCTCCTCATATTTATCGCTGATAATAAAGAATTGTACGGACTGGCGGGCACTGTTCACCACTTGGTCGAGCACGAAGCTGCATATGTATAGAGTAACGTAGCCATACACCACCTTTTCCCAATCTTTTAGAACAAAGTAACTGGACGAGATGATGATAAGGTCACATATCAACATGACTCTGCCCAGCGTGATGTCGCGGTACTTGTTGATTACGGCGGCAATGATGTCCGTGCCGCCAGTACTGCCGTTGTTGGAAAAGGCGATGCCGATGCCGCTACCGCAGAAGGAGGCACCGATGACACAAGCCATGAAAGGCTGGTCGTGCAGGAGGACAACACCCTCGGTCAGTTTCTGGATAATGGAAAGGAAAAAGGTCAGGGTGAATACGGCAAAGATTGTCTTTACGCTGAACTTCCATCCCAACACACGTAGGGCAAGCAATAGAAGCAGAAAATTGATGGCGAAGTACGTATATTGGACGGGAAATCCAGTGGCAAAATATACGATGGATGCAATGCCCGGTACGCCACCGGTAGTAATATCGTTGGGAAGCAGGAAGACTGTCCAGCCGATACCATATAAGACCATACCCAGGGCAATCATCAGATAATCCCGCAGTTCGCGCATGGTGTTCTGTCGGGAGGGAACATTTACTATTGTTTTCATTATAATTTTATGTGGTTGTGAAAATGCGGGGACAAAGATACAAAAGATATCATTTGTTTGTTTGAGTATAAGATTGATATTTATATTTTGATGTTACTATGAGTTTTAACATACAATAGCTTGCTTTGATAAAATAATTATCTATATTCGCTTTTATAATTAACGGTGATTATTGACTTAGATGACTATGAAACCACTTTACCAAGATCTGCCATTCCCAATAGACAGTCATATACATTATTATATAGAAGACTTGCCGCACTTCATTGTACCTTGGCATTATCATCCGGCCATAGAGATAATGTATATAACTAGAGGTATAGGAACCCGTTTTGTTGGGGATTGCATAGAACAGTATGAGGAGGGGGATGTATGTATGATTGGCCCTAATCTCCCTCATGAATGGCGTAATGATGATGCTTATTTTGATAAGGAGTCTGGTTTGCGTGCTACGTGTATCTGTCTGTTCTTTAAACGTGAGATATTTGATCCGAATTTTATCAGATTACCAGAAATGAATAATATTCGTGATTTGATAGAGAGATCACGGCGTGGACTGAAGTTTACCGGAAAATCGAAATTAGAGATAACCCGGTTTATAAGGAGTTCGGTGAATGATGTAGGGGTTCGGAAGGTAACGAATCTTTTAACACTTCTTGAGCTGATGGCCACATCGACTGAGTATGAGTTACTGGCCTCAGTGGGATTTACGAATTCTGTAAATTCAGAAGATTTTGAGAGATTTAATAAGGTATACAAGTTTCTCGTCAAGAACTTTGCGACTTCCATTAGGTTGGAAGAAGTTTCGACTTTGGTTGGATTGACCCCGACAGCTTTTTGCCGTTATTTCAAGGAGAGGACCAAGAAAACCTTTGTAGAATATCTGAACGAAATGCGTATCGGTTATTCGAAAAAACTATTACTGGAAAACAAAATGAAGATTTCTACTATCAGTGGGGAAGTCGGATTCCCTAACTTATCTAATTTTATATCCCAATTTAAAAAAGTGACAGGAATGTCCCCGTCGCAGTTCCAAAAGCAGTTTGGAGTAAAGGCTAAACAAGCCATTTGATTCTACTATTTTATCATTGAATATTTGGTGGTTAGAGCCTTGGTTTTCTACTTTTTTTGCAAGGTTTTATCCATTTGCTGCGAATAATGGTAAAATACCATAATTATCGGAAAATATAGAGGAAAGAGCGAGTTCCATATCAGCGTACTTTTGCAATATAAGATTTTAAAAGTATGATGCTGATGAATGATAAGAGAACAAATGAGTCGCCTTTGCTCTTTATAAAGGATTCTTTGATCGGTGAAAATGTGAAGAGGAGTTTGAAGACTTTGGCTGATTTACGAGGTGTTTTTCATAATTGTGAGGCTTATGAACAGATGTCTCCTGATACTTTATTGTATGAGGTGACTTGTCATCTGCCGGTTGAAGAAGGAACGCCAGGGGGACTCTATTTCGGAATCACGAGAATTTATCCAGGTAAGGTTGGTGATGAGTATTTCATGACCAAAGGACATTTTCATGCCAATATGAATCGTGGGGAGTACTATTGGGGAGTGGAAGGTGAAGGCAGATTGATTATGATGGATCAGAACCGAAGGGTTTGGAGTGAGCGGATGTTTCCGGGTAGTCTTCATTATATACCTGGAGGGGTGGCCCATCGTGTGGCAAATATAGGATATTCTGTTCTGTCATTCGCTGCTTGTTGGCCTTCGGACGCAGGACATGATTATCAAGTGATTTTGGAGAACGGGTTTTCTGCATCTTTACAGTGTGTGAATGGCAATCCCCAATTGATAGAAATATGAATATGAAGTATATCATAGCTGTAGATTTGGGAGGAACCATTACAAAAGTCGGTCTCTTACGCAATGGAGAACTGGTAGACTATGTAAAAATGCCTTCTCGTCAAGATTTGGATATGACAGCAAGTTTGCCGGAGATTGAAAATGCAATTGATTTCCTGTTAAATTCAAATGGTGTGAAGCGCCTCTTTGGAGTGGGTATAGCTTTTCCAGGGCTAGTAAATAATAAAAAAAGCATTATTATATCTACGAATGAAAAATATGATGATGGAGTGGAGCTTGATTTGGATAGATGGGCGGATGAACATTGGGGAGCCCCCTTTTACATTGATAATGACGCACGGCTTGCAGCAATTGGAGAATGGCAATATGGGAGCGGCAGAGGATATGATAGCGTTGTTATGATGACTATTGGTACGGGCATAGGATCGGGAGTCATTATGAATGGTGAGGTAATGTATGGAAAGCACTTTCAAGCAGGTTCGTTGGGTGGCCATTTTGTAGTAGATTACAAAGGAAGGTTATGCTCTTGTGGAAACAAGGGGTGTGTGGAGGCTTTGTCCTCTTCATTCTTCCTTCATAAAATTATAAAGGATCATGCTTGCCTGTCTCCTTCGTTTAAAATGTCATCTCAGAATTATGATTTTAAAGAAATCTTCCAATTGGCGGAACAAGGAAATAGAGACGCGTTATTGGTACGAAATGAATGCATTGAAATATGGGGAGCTGCTGTTATAAATTTTATTCATGCTTATGATCCTGAAGTGGTGATACTTGGAGGGGGAATCATGAATAGCCATAAAGTGATAGTGCCTTATATCGAGGAACGGGTGTCAAAGTTTGCCTGGACTCCGAGTGCAAAAGTATCTGTGGTAGTTTCTAGCTTGGGAGATTATGCAGCTTTGTATGGTTTGGAATATTGTTTAAGAAAAAAGATAAAAGATGAAGTATTCTGCTAATTACGATAAATATCCTTTTGTGCAGGTGTCCTATAATTCGGATGACTGTATTTCCGGTTGGTTTGCCATTACCGATAGTATCAGTGAACGTTTGAAGGTACTGGAGAAGCCGTTGAAAGTGGTTGCGATTGAGTGCTATCAAGGAGTGTTTGAGAATGATATACGTAATGCTTTTGCCGGTAGGTTCAATAATGCTTTATTTGTTCATACAGATAGTGCGATGTTGCCGGAAGAGAAAATCAATGATTTTTTCTATCCTGATATTACCGATGATGAATTATTCGGCTATCTGACCCGGTATACAATGGAATGTTTTTTTGATTTCGATAAAGTTACTGGTATCCGGCAACAGATAGAAGATTTGCAGTCTGGTATTGTAATAGTCTATGGGGTTGGTGCGGCCTATCTTTGTGAACATCCTGATTTGTTGATTTATGCCGATATGGCAAGATGGGAGATACAGTCCAGATTCCGTAAAAATGAAATATCAAATATAGGTGTCAACAATAAAGAAGAACGAACCTCCTTGCAGTATAAAAGAGCTTTTTTCGTAGATTGGAGAATATGCGATAGGCACAAAAAGATGCTGATGGCAAAGGTGGATTATGTTTTGGATACGAACCGGCGCAATCATCCTAAGATGATTACAGGCAAAGCGATGTTTGAGGGATTGGAGAAAGCGGTAAATGGTCCGTTTCGTGTAGTTCCCTTTTTTGATCCGGGGCCTTGGGGAGGACAGTGGATGAAAGATGTTTGCGATTTAGAACGGACGATGCCTAATTATGCTTGGTGTTTTGACTGTGTACCTGAAGAAAACAGTCTGTTGTTGGCCTTTGGGGATGAGAAAGTGGAAATACCGTCAATTGATTTGATTTTTGCTTATCCCCGACAGTTATTGGGTGATGCTGTGTATGGCAGGTTTGGTGATGAGTTTCCAATACGGTTTGACTTTCTTGATACGATAGAAGGCGGCAATCTAAGCTTACAAGTTCATCCTTTGACTGAATATATACAACAGAAATTTGGGATGCATTATACGCAGGATGAGAGCTACTATATTTTGGATGCTAAGGAGGGGGCAACTGTATATTTGGGTTTGAAGGATAATATTAAACCGGAGGAGATGCTTGATGAATTGGAAAAATCGCAAAGGACTGGTGAATTTGAAGTGGAGAAGTATGTAGGTATTTATCCGGCAAAGAAGCATGATCATTTTTTAATTCCGGCTGGTACGGTACATTGTTCGGGAAGGAATAGCATGGTACTTGAGATTAGTGCAACCCCATACATCTTTACATTTAAGTTGTGGGATTGGGGACGGATGGGACTGGATGGCAGACCGCGTCCGATTAATATAGCTCATGGGGCTAATGTGATACAATGGAATAGAACGGAGTCTTGGGTGAAAGAAGAACTGATAAACAAGGTCTCTGTTATTGGTGAAGGAGATTCTTGGCGTGAAGAAAAGACGGGACTTCATGAATGGGAATTTATAGAAACAAGAAGACATTGGTTCACGGACAAAGTTTTGCATAAGAATGAGTCGGGTGTTAATGTTCTGAATCTGATTGAGGGACGTTCGGTGATAGTGGAAAGTCCTATAGGACAATTTTCTCCGTTTGTTGTCCATTATGCGGAAACTTTTATTATTCCTGCTGCCATAAAGGAATATACAATAAAACCTTATGGGGAGTCTGAAGGAATGGAATGTGGAACAATTAAAGCTTTTGTAAGACATCATGCATAAAGATAATTTTGATAAGGGGATTGATATAGGGATAACAGAAAATCCGTTAGGTTTTATTTATGGTAAGGACGTTTTTGGCCCGACAGTAGAAAACCGGTGGTTGGATGATATCCGGTCTAGTTTGTTGGATCCGAAATGTGAAGGACCGGATATTGTCTATTCTATAGCTATGGATGTGGGTAAGACTGTTCATAAAGCGCTTTTGCAAAAACAGCATTTGCTTTTTGGAGTAGTGGCTTATGCCAAAGGAAGTTTGGGAATGGAACCCATTCGCAGTCAGGGACATATTCATAAGGTCTCACCTTTTAGTCAATGGTCCACTCCAGAGGTTTATGAGATATGGAATGGAGAGGCGGTCATTTACATGCAAGAGTCGGCTACAGATGAACCGGGGAGGTGTTATGCTGTTTATGCACAGCCTGGCGATGTGGTGGTGGTCCCTCCATATTGGGTACATGCTACCATTAGTACGAATGCAGATGAATCTCTTGTGTTTGGTGCATGGTGTGACCGTGAATATGGTTTTGAATATGCTGAGATTCGTCGTCATAAAGGTATTGCATGGTATCCTGTTTTTGAGGGTGATGGATTGAAGTGGATCAGAAATACAAACTATCATTTTTCGGAACTGGTAAGAAAGGCTCCAAGAGAGTATCATGATTTAGGTATTGGGAAAGGTAAATCCATTTATAAAATTTTTGAAGATGCTCCGGATACTTTCTTATATGTTCCGAATCCGTCAGTGAAAAAGGAAGTTTGGATAAGTTTTGAACCCTAAAATATAAGTTTAATATGAAAAACAGACATATAATATTTTTAATAGCTACAGTTGTAGCAACAGGAGGATTGCTTTTCGGCTTTGATACTGGGGTAATTTCAGGAGCGATTCCATTTCTTCAGTCAGATTGGGGAATAGATAATAATGATGTTGAATGGATTACGGCAGCTGGTTTGTTGGGAGCTATGTTGGGGGCTGTATGTTGTGGGCGTTTATCTGATATATTTGGAAGAAGAAAAATCATATTGGTTTCTGCTGTGATATTTGCAGTGGGAGCGTTATGGTCAGGACTGGCAACGGATTTGAAGAGCTTGGTTTTTTCTCGTCTGTTTCTTGGTATAGCTATAGGTGTGGCATCATTTACTGTTCCATTGTATATAGCAGAAATTGCTCCAGCTAAATCCAGGGGACGTCTGGTTTCAATGTTTCAGTTAATGGTTACAATAGGTATTTTACTTTCATACATGTCAGATACCTTTTGGGCTGATGAAAACAAGTTGGATTGTTGGAGATGGATGTTTTGGGCAGGTGTCGTACCGGCTTTGGTATTACTGGTAGGTATGTGTTTTGTGCCTGAAACACCTCGGTGGCTGTTGAGTAAAGGACGGTTGAAAGAATGTAGGAAAGTGTTGCAGAAAATAGAACCGGAAAATACAGTAAATGATTTAATTGGACAAATGGAGGTGGAAATAGAGAAAGATAGGAATAGTGCGGTAGGATGGCGATATTTGATGCAGCCTTGGTTGAGAACTCCTCTAATGATTGCTGTTTGTATTATGTTTTTTCAACAGTTTGTAGGTATTAACACAGTTATTTATTATAGTCCGAAGATTTTCCTGATGGCAGGATTTGAAAGTACACTCTCTGCTATTTGGGCTTCTGTAGGTATTGGAATTGTAAATGTTGTATTTACAGTGATTTCTCTTTATTTAGTGGATAGAATCGGACGACGAAAGTTGTATTTTATTGGTCTGTCAGGAATTGCCTTTTCTGTTTTGTGCCTTAGTGCTTGTTTTATTTATGCTAATCAGTTGGGCGAAATCGGAAGGTGGTTAATGGTCATTTTTATGTTTGGATATGTTGCATTTTTTGCAATTAGTATTGGACCTTTGGGATGGTTGGTCATTTCCGAGATATTTCCGCAGAAAGTACGGGGATTGGGGACTTCGATAGGTTCATTGGCTGTATGGATATTTAATTGCATTGTCTCCTTTACTTTCTTTAAGATTATAGATTTTTTTTCTATACCAGGTACCGAAATTGTTGTTGGACAAACGACTTCTGAGAATCCGGCAGGTGCATTTTTTCTTTATGGATTTATTGCCGTGTTGGGTTTGGTATGGGGGTATTTATTCTTGCCGGAGACAAAAGGGTTATCATTGGAGGAGATTGAACAGAAATGGAGAAAAAATAGAGAATGTTGAAGGAATAAATCATTAAAAAAATGATATATGAAAAATGGATTTTATTTTTTAGGTCTATGTATCTGCTTGTGTTTATGGGCTTCTTGCTCCAGTATGGAAGAAGTACGTGATTATAATGAAAAATATACGGGAGAGTATACGAGCAGGATTGCTTTCCCTATTGGGGGATTGGGGACGGGAATGTTTTGTGTAGAAGGTAGTGGTGCAATTTCTAATATGAATATTAGGCATAAAACTGAGATGTTGAATGAACCGACAATGTTTGCCGGATTATATTTGAAAGGGGTAGATAATGGTAGTATTGTTGTGGAAGGACAAGTACCGGATTGGAAAAAATTTGGCCAACCACAGTCAACAAAAGGATACGGCGGCACGTGGGGATTACCTCGATTTAAAGATTGTGATTTTGAAGTAAAATTCCCTTTTGCCAAATTGAGAATGAGTGACGATGAACTGAAGATGGACGTGACAATGAAGGTTTGGAATCCATTTATTCCTACAGATGAAAATAACTCAGGGCTTCCAGTTGCTGGTTTTGAATATACGTTTAAAAATAAATATGCTAAAGAAGTAGAAGCCATATTTTCTTATAATTCAAAGAACTTTGTAGATATTCGTAATGGAGGAGCATCTATTAGGCCAATTGAAAATGGTTTTATAATATCACAGAAAGGAACAGAAACGCAGCCGTTTCATCAGGCTGATTTTGCAATCTTTACAGATGAACCGGAAACTAAGGTTAATTATTGTTGGTTTAGAGGATGGTCTTTTGACTCATTCACGATGTGCTGGAATGAGATGAGCAGTGGGGTAATTAAAGAAAATCCTGCTAATATGGCGGATGCTCCCGGAGCTTCCTTGTATGTACCGTTTAGATTGCAACCGGGAGAGTCAAAGACAATCCGTTTATATATGGCATGGTACGTTCCTTTCTCATTAGTTCGTGAGGGATTGGAACCGATTGATGATGTAGATGTACCTATCGTACCTGTAGTTAATGAAAGAGGAGAGCCCGCAGGCTATATTGATACTTCCATTCAGTTGTCCGATAAATACCGTCCCTGGTATAGCAGTAGATTTGCAAATATAGAGGAAGTCGCAGACTATTGGATGAAAAATTATAATACGTTGAAAGAAAAAACAGAGCTGTTTACTGATGCATTTTATGCTACAACTTTGCCTGCTGAAGTTGTTGAAGCTGTTGCTGCTAATCTTACTATATTAAAATCACCTACGATTTTTCGGCAATACGATGGTCGGATGTGGAATTGGGAAGGTTGCGGTAATGAATATGGCTCTTGCTATGGTTCTTGTACACATGTTTGGAATTATGCTCAAGCTATACCTCATTTGTTTCCTAAAATGGAAAGAACACTGAGGGAAACGGAATTTTTTGTTAGTCAAGCTAAGAATGGGCACCAAGCATTTCGCTCTGCACTTCCTATCCGACCCATCAGACATAATTTTCATGCAGCAGCTGATGGGCAGTTAGGTGGTATTATGAAAGTATACCGTGATTGGCATATATATGGTAATGACGAATGGTTGAAGTTGATTTATTCATACGTACAGAATAGTCTTGATTATTGCATTAATACGTGGGATCCTAAAAGGAAAGGTGTTATAGAGGAACCTCATCATAATACTTATGACATTGAATTTTGGGGGCCTAGTGGTATGATTAATAGTTACTATACTGGCGCATTACAAGCATTTGTTGCTATGGGTGAACATTTGGAGAAAGATATGACAGAATATAGAGAGTTGCTAGATAAGAGTATTGACTACATGGAAAATCAATTGTACGACGGTGAATATTTTATTCAAAATATTCGTTGGAAGGAGTTGCAGGCTTCTGATCCGACGAAAGTACAGTCTGTCAATTCTAATTATTCGAAAGAGGGTTTGGATTTATTGGAAAAGGAAGGGCCGAAATATCAATACGGAAAAGGCTGTTTATCTGATGGAGTAGTAGGAGCATGGCTTTCTTTGGTCTGTGGACTGGACGAGGCTATAGATAGAAAGAAAATATTAAGTCATTTATTGTCTGTTCATAAATATAATTTAAAGAGGAATCTCAGAAAACATGTAAATCCTCAGCGCTCGACTTTTGCTTTAGGTGATGAAGGAGGCTTATTATTATGTTCATGGCCCAAAGGAGGAAAGTTACAACTTCCTTTTGTTTACTCCAATGAGGTATGGACAGGTATTGAATATCAAGTGGCTTCTCATTTGATGTTTGAAGGTGAGGTTGAGAAAGGACTTGATATTGTCCGTACTTGTCGTGATCGGTATGATGGAAGAGTACGTAACCCATTTAATGAATATGAATGTGGGGCATGGTATGCCCGTGCAATGTCTAGTTATGCTATGCTCCAAGCTTTGACTGGAATACAGTATGATGCAGTGGATTCTACTTTATATATTGATTCAAGGATAGGTGATGATTTTACGTCTTTTTTGTCGACGGAAACAGGTTTTGGTAATGTTGGTCTAAAAGATGGTAAACCTTTCATTGAGGTGAAATATGGGAAGATTGATGTGAAAAAGTGCTTTGTTTCTGACATAGAAACAGATTTTGTTAATTGATAGAGAAAGGAGGAATAATGGAAATAAGAAGAAAGTAATTATACAGTGGTGAATCTAATAATAGTTTGAAACACAAATAATCAAAAAAAATGAAAACAATAGACATTAAATCTAATAGCAGGATATTACATTGGGCATTTTATATTTTCCTTTTTACTGTTTTGAGTGTGGGAAGTGTATATGCATCGGAAGATACTCCGTCTGTATTATCCACTAATCAATCAGAAAAGAAAACAGTAAAAGGAAATGTGATGGATGAATATGGACAACCATTGGTGGGGGTAGCTGTACAAGTTAAAGGAACTTCATTAGGTGTTGTTACTGATTTGGATGGAAATTTTAGTTTTAGTATTCCAGTTGATAGTCGTGCCTTGTTATTTTCTTATTTGGGAATGAAAACTCAAGAGGTATCTGCCAATAAGAGTAACTATAAAATAGTGATGGTAGAGGATGCCACCCAAATGGAGGAAGTTGTAGTCATTGGGTATGGTTCTCAGTCTCGTGAGAAGATTACGACATCTGTGACCAAGCTTGATAAAGAGGCTTTGAAGAATGTACCCTATGCAAATGCAGCTTCAGCCTTACAAGGTACAGTGTCTGGTGTACGTGTGCAAAGTATTTCAGGGCAACCAGGTGCAGAACCTCGTATTATAGTCCGTGGTGGTACTTCCATTAATAATCCTAATGGTGCTACTCCACTATATATTATTGATGGTGTTATGAGGGCGAATATGGTTCATATAGCTTCGGAAGATATTGAATCCATCCAAATTCTGAAAGATGCTGCTGCTACTTCTATTTATGGAGCCCAAGGTTCAAATGGTGTTGTAATTGTTACTACTAAAAAGGGGAAGGCCGGTAAAACCAGAGTTGAATATAGATATAATCTGACAATTTCTGATATTGGTAAAAAATATGAATTTGCCAATGCTGAAGAATTTTTGACCCTTATGAGGAAAGGTATGATTTCACCAGCGAAATTTGGAAAAGCTACCGAACAAAGATTGATAGGACATTTAGGTTATGGAACAGGAAATGATCTGACTAATAATACTGCCTTCTCTACTCAATACTTGACTGATGAGAATCGCTATAAATTAGATCAAGGGTGGAAATCAATGCCAGATCCAGTAGATCCGAGTAAGACATTGTTATACTCAGATACTGATTTTCAGGATAAAATTTATCGTACTGGTTTTTCTCATAATCACCATATTGAAGTTTCAGGTGGAACGGAAAAGGCTACCTTTAATATGGGATTAGGGTATATGACTAATGAAGGAACTGTTATTACAACTTCATATAAACGGTATAATTTTAGTTTGAATGGTTCTTTGCAAGCACGGGATAATTTGAAAATTTCAGCTAGAACTACTTATTCAAACTCGTTTACGTATGGTTCTCCATTAGCTGCAGATGCAACATTCTATCGTTCACCGGCTGCCTCACCTACCACTAAATTCAGATTTGAAGATGGTAGTCTGGCTCCAGGAGCTGCCCAGTATCTGGGAAATGCTGTATATCATATGAACAAGGCACAAAGAGAGTATGACTATCAGAATTTATCAATAGGAGTAGATGCAGATTGGACTATATTGCCAGGATTGTCTTTCAAACCAGCTCTTTCTTTATTTGAAGTGAACAGTAATAACTATACTTTTTGGGATGCTTTTTGGAATGGACCGAGAGATTATATAACTACAAGAAATGCAAATGCTGATACTTACAAATGGCGGCAATATCAGGCAGATGCTGTATTCAACTATGTTAAATCTTTCAATGAAAAACACAATTTGAATGTAACAGCTGGTTATGCTTATTATTTTAGGAAAGAGGCCCGTTTAGCAGCTGCTGGTAGAGGTGCTTCTACTGATTTGATTCCTACTTTGAATGCCTCAAGTGTTCCTGTAAGTGTGAGTAGTTCTATTACAGAGCGATCTATGCAAGGTATTTTTGCTCGTATAGGGTATGATTATAAGGATAAATATTTGATTTCTGTATCTGCAAGATATGACGGTGCTTCCAATTTGGGTACGAACAACAAATGGGGATTTTTTCCTGGCGTGTCATTAGGGTGGCATGTGGATAAAGAAAAGTTCTGGTCATTTATGCCTGAGAATCTAATGCGTCTGAAATTGCGTGCCAGCTATGGAGTAAATGGTAATATTTCAGGCTTGGGGGATTATACGGCTCAAGGTAGTTATAGTGTAGGATCTAAATATTTAGGTAATGCAGGTATCACTATGGGAACTATGGCAAATCAAGACTTGAGTTGGGAGGAGTCTAAGACATTTGATATCGGTACTGATATTTCCTTTTTTAATAATCGGTTAAACTTTATCTTTGATTATTTCAATCGTACCACAGATAATTTGCTGACAAATCGCACTTTACCTCATTCTACAGGCTTTGGCTCTATTTTCACTAATTTAGGGCGTTTACAAAATAGAGGTATTGAGTTGGAAATGAATGCAAGAATATTACCGGTATCCAGTTCTATTCAATGGTCATTAGGTTTTAATGCCTCGAAGGTGACCAATAAAATATTGAAGCTGCCAGATAATGGGGTTGAAAATAATCGGATTGGTGGTGAGTACATTTGGGATGCTAAACTGGGTAAACATACTTGGCAAGGTGGTTTACAGGAAGGAGGACGAATTGGAGATTTGTTTGCCTATAAGATGATAGGTGTATATTCTACTGATGAGGAAGCACAGAATGCTAATGAGCCGATAGATAATGTTATTACAGTCCCTGATAAAACCAAATATGGTGGTGATGCAAAGTGGCAAGATACTGATGGTAATGGTGTGATTGACAGTAAAGACCGTGTATATGTTGGTAATATTTATCCGGATTGGACTGGGGGTATTAATACTTCTCTATCTTATAAAGGGTTCGATTTGTATTGCAGACTTGATTTTACATTGGGTCATACCATATATAATTTTGCCAAAGGCTTTTTGGATTATAATTGGCAGGGTGATAATAATATGACGAAAGATGTCGTAAATCGCTCCTGGAAAGAACAAGGTGACAAAGCGGACATGCCGAGATTCTATTGGCATGGTGATCGTGGACAGCAGAATGCTATCCGAGGTAGCTCTTTGTATCATGAATCAGGAGATTTTCTAGCCATTAGAGAAGTTTCTTTAAGTTATACAGTTCCTGCAAATATCATACAAAAGATTCGTTTAAGCGGACTTCGGTTTACGGTTACGGGAAATAATCTGCACTATTTTACTAAATATTCTGGTCTTAATCCAGAAGAAGGTGGACAGGATAATGGTAGATATGCTATGCCGAGAAATATTATTTTTAGTGCAAATGTATCATTTTAATAAAGTAAAGTTATGAAAATTAGAAATATAATAAATAGTACAATAGCTTTGTTTATGGTCCTGACATTTGCTTCTTGTGATGCACTAGACCTTAAGCCAATAAGCTTTATAACGAATGAATCTTTCTGGCAGACAGAAGATGACGTGAAGGGTGCGTTAAATGGTATTTATGTCCAGTTACGAGGAGCTGCTGAACATGATTTGTATATATTGGGGGAAGCGCGTAGCGAAATACTGACTGTAGGTATCGGTGGATATGGCGGATATGATATTTATTATTATAATACGTTGACACAAGCTAATATGCCTATATCCTGGATACGTTATTATCAGATAGTCAATTCATGCAATCTTCTTTTAAAGTATGCTCCCAATGTGACTTTTAATAACGAGACTTCCCGCAATAAAATGTTGGCTCAAGCTTATACAATGAGGGCTTTCATGTATTTTGTGATGACTCGTACATGGGGGGATTTGATAATCCATACAGATCCTATTGAAAACACAAATTCAGAAGTCCTTTATAAAGAAAGAAGACCCCAAACGGAAGTTTTCCAACTGATAAAAGATGATTTGGAGAAAGCTTTGTCTTTATATCCGGATGACAATTTCGGTGATCAAAGAGCTATGTGGTCAAAACCGGCAACATTGGCTTTGAAAGCTGAAGTATATCTTTGGAGTGGAAAAAAAATGAATGGTGGAAGCAGTGATATTGAAACTGCATTAAATGCTTTGAATTCAATTAAAACGGATAAGCTTCGTTTACAGCCGGATTTTGCTGATGTATTTGCTTATGATAATAAGGGTAATGATGAAATCTTGATGAGTGTTAGATTTCAGGATTTGGAATCTGGTATTAACTATTTCAGATATATGTGGATACATGCGAGTGCTGTTCCTGGAGATGCTCCTCAAGAGGTAAAGGATATAGTTTATCCGATAGGGCCGGGACAAGGTATTATAGTAGCTTCGGACGAGTATAGAAAGCAATATACAGAAGATGATACTCGAAAAAATGCTTCTTTTCTTGAGATTTATTCTAAAGATCAGGAAACTGGAGAAAATAAATTTTATGTTAGTGTAGTATTAAAAGGTAAAGGCTTGGTGCGAGATGGTGATCGTATTTTTGCAGATGATATCATATTGTACCGTTATGCTGATATTTTATTAATGAAGGCTGAGGCTAAAAATGCTTTGGGACAAGATCCTTCTGCAGAAATTAATGAGGTCAGGAAACGTGCATATAAAGACAAGTATGAAGAGCATATTTATGTGAATAGCACAAAAGAGGCGAATGATGCAGCTATCTTGAAAGAAAGACTTTTAGAATTGGCTTTTGAAGGTAAAAGGTGGTGGGATTTGGTACGTTTTGACAAAGCCTTTGATTTGGTTCCTTCTTTGAGAGAGCATAAGGGGGAAGATTATATGATGCTGTTCCCCATTCCTTTGTCAACAATAAGCGTGGAGCCGAAAGTTACTCAAAATCCTGGTTGGGATAAATAAAGTATATTATTGAAATCTTTCCAATATGTTGTAACTTTACAGCATATTGGAAAGATTGATAAACGAACATAATAAAATTATATATGAAAAAGTCTATATTTCTCTTTTATTGTCTGCTTGTCCACTTGTGTTCTGCGACAACATTGTTTGCTCAACAGAATGACGTTTTGATACCAGGTGTCAAGAAAATAAAGGATGTAATAATATATAAGGATACCATGTTTTACTCCGCTTTTCCTTCAGCTGTAAAATTATCGAATGGAGAGATACTGGTATCGTTCAGAAGAGCTCCAGACCGTAAAGTCTTTAAGGAGAAGAAGAATAATCATTTGGACCCGAATAGTTATCTGGTAGTAGTGAGATCCAAAGATGGCGAACATTGGACCAAGGAACCGGAACTGCTTTATGCCCATCCGTTTGGAGGCTCACAAGATCCATGTTTGTTGAAGTTGAAAGATGGAACACTGCTATGTGCTAGTTATTTGTGGACATTTATTCGTCCGGATGGTTTAGCTGTTCTTAAGAAACCGTTCGTACAGAATACAGACGCTGTTTTTGCAGGAGGATATTTGCTCCGTTCTTATGATGATGGTAGAACTTGGAATGATTTGATTATACCTTGTAGCGTTCCGTCTGAAATAAATTATAGTGGATTGGGAGGTAAATTGCCGGCTTATAATCGTGGCGCTTTGTATGAAGGAAAAGATGGACGTATTTTTTGGGCAGTAGTAGCTTCTGATACAGAAGCTTTAAGAAATACGTCGGTCTATTTGCTTATATCCAAAGATAAAGGAAAAACATGGGAATACGGTACGAAAATTGCTAAAGATAAAAAGGTCTCGTTTAATGAGACTTCCATGTATGAAACGCCTAATGGGGATTTGATTGCTTTTATGCGTTCGGAAGCGTTTGGTGACCAAGCTTGTATTGCACGGTCCATAGATGGTGGGAAAACATTTGGTGAATGGAAAAGTATGGGGTTCAAAGGACATCCTCTCCAGGCAATGAGGCTGCCAGACAATAGAGTTTTGTTGACATATGGTTATCGTCATGAACCTTGTGGAGTTAGAGCCAGAATTCTTAATGCAGAATGTACAGATTATGCCACGGCTCCTGAGATTATCATAAGAGATGATGCGGATGATGGAGATGTCGGATATACATGGGCTGTACAGCTGGATGAGAAGAGGGTATTGGTGGTATACTATATAAACTTTGACAGAGCCAAAGGTACTAGACATATACAAGGCTCTATTTTAGAGATTGAACCGCAAGGATAATTGTTAATACATAATATGATGAAGAGAAAACAAATTCCGGGCAATATGGATTCCAGCCCTCAAAAGATGTCTCGTCGTAAAGCATTGGCTACTATGGCAGGTGCCGTAGGATTGGCAGCATTACCTGGTGTAGGGCATGCATTGAATCCCATCAAGAAAGAACGGAGAGACATTCAAACCTCTGCTTTTACATCTATCCATACTATGCGTAACGCTGTATCTCGTCAGTTTACGACTTTTGACTTGAATACTAAGATTAAAGCCCATTTGGTTGGACCGGGTGAGAAATCTGTACTGGTAGATCACACTTCTCCTGGTGTAATTACCCGTATGTGGTTTACTATTAATGGTTGGTTTTGGGAAAATTGGGATTTAAGTAAGGAGCGGTGGCCTGATCCTACTATTTTGAAAATGCTGATTTTGCGTATTTATTGGGATGGTGAGGACTATCCTTCTGTAGAATGTCCGATTGGTGACTTCTTTGGTATAGGGCATTGTGAATATAAGCATTATATGTCCAAATATATAGGTATGTCCAGTGGAGGTTTCTATTGTTATTTTCCGATGCCATTTAAAAAGGTAAGGATAGAAGTGGAAAATCTTCATCACCGTTTGACTACAAGCGTTTTCTTAAATGCCAATTATGATCAATTGGAGAGTTTACCTGAGGGTATGGGACGATTCCATTGTTTATATAATGCTGGTACCAATCCTGGTTATGAACCATTAACCATATTGCAGACTAAAGGACATGGACATTTTATTGGCTGTTCCTTGTCCATGCAGAGTTGGCTTCCAAACTACTTGGGATATTTGGAAGCACCCGAGTTTATTTATATCGATACGGAAGACAAAAGTGTACCGACTATAGTTGGTTCTGGACTTGAAGATTATTTTAATGGTGGCTGGTATTTTAGGGAAGGTGAATTCTGTGGAGAGTTGCATGGAGTTCCTATAAAGGATCCGCTCCGTTCGATGGTGAGTATGTATCGTTATCATGAGCAAGATGCAATCTGTTTCAATGAAAGTTTTATTTTTGATTTTATAAATCCCCGTAAACCGGAGCAGACCCGGCCCTTTAAATTCTCTTCGGCGGCTTTCTGGTATCAAGACAAAGCTGTACCTCTGGCGTTCAAATTACCAGAGAAAGAAAAGTTGGTTGATTGGTATAGAATGCGTGATACAGACCATCAAGCTATACCATAAGATTGATATTTATATTTACTTTTTGAATTACTGAAATATGTTACTTGAAGATAGGATTTTGAAAAAATGGTTATTACCTTTTATATTGTCGGTTCTTATTGCCGTAGATTCCATGGCTCAATGCATTCCGGTGTACAAGGATTCTAGTATGTCTGTTGAACGACGGGTTACAGATTTATTGGGCAGAATGACATTACGAGAAAAAATAGCACAATTAAGTCATTTGCATGGTTATCAATTATACAATGGTCAAGAGGTGGATTACCAAAAATTAAGAGATGCAGCTGGTGATATTAGTTACGGCTGTATTGAGGGATTCAATCTTACTGGTGAAAATGTGCGGAAAGCATTTCATGCAATTCAGAAATATATGGTTGAAGAGACACGCTTGGGAATCCCAGTTTTTACAGTAACTGAGTCTTTACATGGCTCGGTACATGATGGTTCTACCATTTTTCCTCAATCTGTAGCCGTTGGTAGTACTTTTAATTTAGATTTGGCTTATCAGATGACTAAAGCAATTGCTACAGAATTAAGGTCCCAAGGGGTAATTCAGACTCTTTCACCAGGATTGGATGTTGTTCGGGATTTGCGATGGGGGCGTGTTGAGGAATCGTTTGGTGAAGATCCTTGGCTAGTGGGACAGATGGGGATTGCACAAGTGAAAGGTTATATTGACGGAGGAATATCTCCAATGTTGAAACCTTTTGGACCGGGAGGAGCTCCTTTGGGAGGGCTGAACTTGGCTTCAGTTGAGAGTGGAGAACGGGATATACGTAATATCCATATCAAGCCGTATGAGATGGCTGTTCGGAATACGGAAGTGAAGGCGGTGATGACCTCCTATAATTCTTGGAATGGCATCCCTAATTCTGCTTCTTCTTATTTACTGACGAATATTTTACGCAATGAATGGGGATTCAAAGGATATGTATATTCCGATTGGGGGGCAGTGGCTATGTTGAAGGATTTTCAGCATACAGCTAAGGATGATAGTGAAGCGGCTATCCAAGCCTTGACTACGGGGGTGGACTTGGAAGCTTCCAGTAATTGCTATTGGGCTTTGGAGCAATTGATAGAGCAAGGCAGGTTTGATGAAAAATATGTGGATTTGGCTGTTGGACGTATCTTACGTGTTAAATTTGAATTAGGATTGTTCGAGAATCCATATCAGGGCGCTGACATGCCGGGAGTAGCCATGCGTACTAAAGAAGCGGTGGAGCTATCGCGCAGAGTGGCTGATGAATCGATTGTTTTATTGAAGAATGAAAATACTCTTTTACCCTTAAATTTGAATAAAATAAAATCATTAGCAGTGATTGGGCCGAATGCTAATCAAGTACAGTTCGGGGATTATACATGGAGCCGGAGTAATAAAGATGGGGTTACTCCACTTGAAGGCCTAAAGAAACGGGTTGGAAATAAGATAAAAATAAATTATGCGGCAGGATGTGATCTTATTACAGATAATAAATCCGGATTTGATGAAGCTGTAGCTGCTGTAAAAGCGAGTGACATGGCTGTTGTATTTGTTGGTTCTTCTAGTGCTTCACTGGCACGTGACTATTCAGATGCTACATGTGGGGAGGGGTTTGACCTCTCTTCTCTGGATCTGACAGGTGTACAAGAAGAATTGGTGGAAGAAATCTATGCAATAGGAAAACCTGTTATAGTTGTATTGGTTACAGGTAAGCCTTTTTCTATTTCTTGGATAAAAGAACATATTCCAGCCATAGTTGTACAATGGTACGGTGGTGAGAAAGCTGGAGATGCAATAGCTGATATGTTATTGGGAAATATTAATCCTTCAGCCAAACTTCCATTCTCGTTTCCGCAGAGCGTAGGACATTTACCGGTTTTTTATAATCATTTGCCAACGGACAAAGGATTCTATCGTCGTCCTGGTAGACCAAATGAACCTGGACGTGATTATGTTTTTTCTTCACCAGCTCCGTTATGGTCTTTTGGGCATGGATTGAGTTATACTACATTTGAGTATTTGAATGCTCATTATTCTGCAGAGTTATTACATCCATCTGATACCTTGATTGTCAGTGTATCTTTGAAGAATACGGGTAGTGTAGCGGGAAAGGAGGTAGTACAGCTTTATGTTCGAGATGTGGTCAGTTCGGTTGTGACTCCGGTCAAGCAACTGAAGGCATTCTCAAAACCATTCTTACAACCAGGCGAAATGCAGACAGTTGTTTTGAAGCTACCAATACAAGAATTGGCCTTATATGATTTGAGCATGAAAAAAGTAGTAGAAGAAGGGGAGTATGAAATACAGATAGGAACAGCCTCAGATGATATCAGATTACGAAGGACAATCTTTGTTGGCAGACAGCCGGTGACTAGTAATAGTCTTGGTCATAACGACTTCTGCATGGATGAAATTGTGAAGAATCCAGGAAGAAAGATAAAGGTTGCTGGTTGTGTCAGAGATGTACAAGCAACCCCTATAAGTGGAATTGAAATCAAATCTAATTATTCTGGTAGAACGGTTATAAGTAAGGAAGGCGGAAGATATTCCATTCTGACTGTAGAAAACGATGTGCTAACGGTTTCTGCCAAAGGATTCGAGACAGTAAATATCAAGGTGAATAAACAAAAGGATATAGATATAAAATTGAATTACAGTCATGATTAAACACGAAATCAGATGGGAATACATATTGGTAATATGTATTATTCTCGGTACGTTACCTTGTAATGCACAGTCAGTAATTCCTATGCCAAAAGAAATGGTGATGGGAGAAGGTTCTTGGGATGTATCTGCCGATACACGTATAAATTACAGTAATGATGCGCTTACCAAAACAGTCAGTCTCTTTAATAATTATTTAGATGGACGGTTTGGGGTGACTTTGAAGAAAGGATCGAAAGGAAAGAATGCCATTCATTTGCAGATAGACAAGAAAATGCCTTTAGAGGCATATTCATTAGTTGTGGATGATAAGGGAGTAACAATCAAGGGAAGTGAAGCTGGAATATTTTATGGAATTCAGACATTGCAGCAGTTACTTGTTGATAAGGGAAATGGATGCATACAGCTTCCGTATATTATGATAAATGATGAACCCCGTTTTGGTTATCGTGGTTTGATGTTGGATGTTGCACGTTATTTTTACTCAGTGGAATATGTAAAAGAGTATATAGATTTAATGGCTCGTTATAAAATAAATAGATTCCATTGGCATTTGACAGAAGATGCCGGGTGGCGTATTGAAATAAAAAAGTATCCAGAATTGACCAAAATTGGGGCATGGCGTAATAGTACTCAGTGGGGGCATAATCCGACAGAACAAGATCGTATTCCACATGGAGGATTCTATACTCAGGAGCAGATTAAGGAGATTATCCAATATGCGGCAGATAGGTACATCACTATTGTTCCGGAGATCGATTTACCAGGACATACAATGTCTGTTTTAGCTACATATCCGGAGCTGTCTTGCACGGGCGGACCATTTCGGATACCGGAAACTTGGGGTATTAAGGAGGAAGTTCTTTGTCTCGGTAATGATAAAACCTATCGGTTTGTAGAAGATGTTTTATCTGAGGTGATAGATTTGTTTCCCGGTGAGTATATTCATATAGGCGGTGATGAGGCACCTAAAAGACGTTGGAAAGAATGTCCGAAGTGTCAACGACGCATTAAGGAAAATAAATTGAAAGATGAACATGAATTGCAAAGTTACTTCATCCATCATTTGGATGAATTTGTAACGGGGAAGGGGCGAAAAATCATTGGTTGGGATGAAATCTTAGAAGGTGGTCTGGCACCGAATGCTGCTGTAATGAGCTGGAGAGGAGAAAACGGTGGAATTGCTGCAGCGGGAATGGGGCATAAAGTGGTGATGGCTCCCAATAACTATATGTATATTGATTATTATCAGAGTGAGGATTATACTAATGAGCCTTTAAATATAGGAGGACTGGTTACGTTGGAACATATCTACAGCTATGAACCTTATACGCCTAAGCTTACAAAAGAGCAATGCGGTTATATAATGGGGGTACAAGCTAATGTTTGGGGAGAATTTATACATCATCCTGATAAAGTGAACTATATGGCATATCCTCGGGCTATGGCCCTTTCAGAAATAGGTTGGTCACCTGCGGAAAAGAAGAATTATGCAGATTTCCGTGAAAGATTAGCGGGATGTTTGGCTGAACTGGATAGACAAGGGGTTACTTTCCGTATTCCCGAACCGATTGGTTGGGATAAAGCTATTGTTAGAGGCGGTAACGCGATAGTGGATTTGAAGCCGTCAGTAGAGGGTGCTGATATATATTATACCACAGATGGTACCGATCCTCGTTTATATGGAAAACTCTATACGGATACATTGCAGTTACCTTTATCTTTCAGTGGAGTAAATATAAAATGTTATCTCCGCCTTTCTTCCGGTAGAAGTAGTGCTGTTTATACAGTTGTAGCTCCTGATACAAAATAAAAAAATGATAATAAATACAGTATTTATGACGAAATATTTATTAATATGTCTGGTAGTTTGTGCACTGATTTTTCAAGGGTGCTGGCATCATGAGAGTGCGGTTGAACGTGGCTATAATGAGAAGTATATAGGTGAATATACGCGTAAAATAGCTTTCCCTATAGGAGGTATAGGCACGGGCATGTTCTGTATTGAAGGAACAGGAGCATTGAGTAATATGTCTATACGTCATAGACCGAATGTTTTCAATGAACCAACGATGTTTGCTGCAATTCATGTGAAAGGTTATGAGTATGGTACACGCATTCTGGAAGGGCCGGTTCCAGAATGGAAAAAATTTGGTGCTCCTAATTCCAGCCGTGGAGACGGCGGCTCATGGGGAATGCCCCGGTTTAAGGAGTATAGTTTCCAGTCACGTTTCCCTTTTGCGGAGGTAGAGTTGGCAGATCAGAATGTCCCTATAGATGTGAAACTGGTTGCCTGGAATCCATTTATACCAACGGATGAAGATAATTCAAGTCTACCGGTTGCTGGGTTTGAATATGAGTTTCATAATACCAGTAATGAGGAAGTACAAGCCGTCTTTTCATATAATAGTATGAATTTTATGCAAACTCCGGGTAGAGGTAAAGCGTATATAGATGCAGCAAAGAATGGATTCATTCTAAGACAGACAGGCACAGAGAATGAACCTTTCTGTCAAGGTGATTTTATGATTTATACTGACAATCCCCAGACGGTAGTTAATCATAACTGGTTTCGTGGAGGTTGGTTCGACCCATTGAGCATTTGTTGGGATAACTTGGAAGAGGGCAGAATGGAAGAGAATCCAGCAGGCTTGGAAGGAGCAGTGGGAGCTTCGTTATATGTGCCGTTTACTTTAGCACCTGGTGAGACTCGTAATATAAGGTTGTACATGGCTTGGCATGTCCCTTATTCACAAGAACGAATAGGTGGAATCCCACGTACAGATACTGATATCCCTGATGCACCAGTTTGTCCAGATGAATTGAGTAACTGTTATACTTATGAGAATAATTTTGAAGGGAATTACCGCCCTTGGTATAGCAGTAGGTTTGGCAGTATACAAGATGTTGCAAACTACTGGTTGGATAATTATGATGCATTGAAAAAGAATACTCAGTTGTTCACTGATGCTTTCTATGATTCTACTCTTCCACCTGAAGTTAAGGAGGCTGTTGCTGCTAATTTGAGTATATTGAAATCTACTACAGTACTTCGCCAATACGATGGGCGTATGTGGAATTGGGAGGGAAGTCATGATAATTGGGGCTCTTGTCATGGTTCATGCACGCATGTTTGGAATTATGCGCAAGCTGTATCTCATCTTTTCCCAAAATTAGAACGTACATTACGTGAAACAGAATTTTTTGTGAGCCAGGATAAAAGGGGACATCAAGTGTTCCGTACGAATCTGCCTATCAGTCCTACTGTCCATGATTTTCATTCGGCGGCAGATGGGCAATTAGGAGGTATAATGAAGGTATATCGTGAATGGAGAATTATGGGTGATATAAATTGGCTGAAGATGATGTATCCAGCTGTGAAGAAAAGTATGGATTATTGTATCCGTACTTGGGATCCGAGAGAGGTTGGAGCTGTTGAAGAACCTCACCATAATACGTATGATATAGAGTTTTGGGGCGCGAATGGGATGATTACCAGTTTTTATGTAGGAGCATTACAAGCTATTTGCTTGATGGGTAAAACGGTAGGCGATGATATTTCCCGTTATGAAGAATTGATGAATAAAAGTAAAGCATATTTGGAGAGCAAACTTTTTGATGGAGAGTATTTTATTCAGAACATTCAATGGACTGGATTGGACGCTCCAGACCCAGTTGATGCCCAATCGTTTGTGACCCATTATACGCCAGAAGCTTTAAAAATCCTACAAGAAGAAGGTCCGAAATATCAGTATGGTAAAGGTTGTTTGTCTGACGGAATATTGGGCTCTTGGATGACATTGGTATGTGGAATGCCGGAGGTGGTCGATCGTCTGAAAGTAAAAAGTCATTTGATTTCTGTCCATAAGTATAACTTTAAAAAGAGCTTAAGTAACCATGTCAACCCTCAACGTTCCACCTTTGCATTGGGAGAGGATGGGGGATTATTACTTTGTACCTGGCCGAAAGGTGGTAAGCTAAAATTGCCTTTTGTATACAGTAACGAAGTGTGGACTGGAATTGAATATCAAGTGGCTGCTCATCTTATGTTTGAAGGAGAAGTGGAAAAAGGGCTTGAAATAGTGAGAACTTGCCGTGATCGTTATAATGGTCGTGTTCGTAATCCGTTTAATGAATATGAGTGTGGAGCATGGTATGCTCGTGCAATGGCCAGTTATGCTATGCTAGAAGGCCTTACGGGAATACGCTATGATGCAGTAGACAAAATTTTGTATATAGATTCGCGGATTGGAGATGATTTCACTTCATTCTTGTCTACGGAAACGGGTTTTGGTAATGTTGGACTTAAGGAAGGAAAGCCGTTTATAGATGTGAAATATGGGGTAATAGATGTACAGAAATGTATCGTTTCCGGTAAGGAAATTCAATTATAGTTTGGATAAGGTTCTTGATTATATACAAATTGTGAAATTTGTAGTATTGTAAGATTTACATGTATAGATTAGATGGTTTTATGAGAGTTCTGTGGGGCTGTGATTGTTCCACAGAACTATTTTTATGTTATTTGCAGATTTTTGCAACCAAACTTCATCTTTCTGCGTCTAATAAATAAAAAGAGGAGATTATGAATATGAAAATGAATTTTTCTATGGACGAGATTCGTCTTAAAGTAGAGGAGTATATAAAGAAAGGTAGTCGGGCAGCTGGTCGTCCCGTACTGACAGCTTATTATGTCCTGACTGCTGATTCTACTCCAGAGAGTGAAAGGACAAATATCATGATTGCTTTGGTGGCCATTGTGTTTCCTGCCGGTATAGAAGACCTCTTGGGACAAGTCTTTATGGTAGGGAAGGGATTTGCTGCAATCTATGCTTATAAGAAAATGAAGAAATACATCACTCCACAGATAAAGGATAAGGTAGAGGCAAAATTGGATGAGTGGTTCCATGAGAATGTGATGGAAGTAGTGGAACCGCTTTATCTGGAATAACAGTTCGCCACAAAGATCATACTGATTTGCGCAGATTGAATTTATATCGGGAATTTGTATCTGTGCGAATCAGCATAATCTCCGTGACGGACTGTTTATTGTTTTTTGCTCAAGAAGCGTCTGGCCAGATATTTCCGTACCGGTTCATCATAGAATTTTAAGCATAGATAAGCCAATAATATGTTCCATGCGTAAACACACAAGGCAACCTGCCAAGTCTGCTCCAACGTGAAGAGCTGGTTCTTGATGAGCCATGCATAGAACAAGTACATAAATGGATAATGTATCACATAGACTGGATAGGATATATCTCCCAGGAACTTGCATATCTGGGTCGATTTTTTATCCGTTGTGGTACCGGAAGCTCCTAACCAGACGAGAACCGGAAAAGCGATGATTACACAGAACGCTTCATAAATGCCATTTGTACAGACCGGTGTTGCACCTTCCAAGTAGGGCACTGAAAACAAGGTAACCAATGCAATGGCACATATCCAGAAAGCACCTTTCACCTTGATAGGCTTGAAGTTGCGCGACAAAAGCATGCCCATGGAGAAAGGAAAAAGCATCCTCAGCAATCCGCCGCCAAAGTTTATTCCGTCCAGTGTCCAGCCTACCCCCATATTTCCGTATCCGGAGATGTCGAAAATGGCGAATGATGCCAATGCCACTCCCAGCAATATTGTCAGTACGGCAAGGGCTTTGTTTGATAAGCGGTGGATAAACAAGGCATAAAGGATGTTGCCTAAATATTCAAAAAACAAGGACCAGCATGGACCATTCAAAGGAAACATTTCGCCATTACCACGGACTTCATAACCTGCACCTGGCATTGCGGGAATAAAAAATATAGTGCAAAGAAGGGACAGCATAATCATGGAGAGGGCAATATGTGTTCCGTCCCATTGTACGCATCCTTGAAGACAGAAAGTAATGGCACCCAGGACAGCTCCCATAATGACCATCGGATGGAGACGTATCAGGCGCCGTTTAAAGAAGTTTTTCATTGTGAGGTTCCTGCCCCAACGGTCGTCATAAGCATACCCGATAACGAATCCCGATAGTATAAAGAAGAAATCTACAGCTAAATAGCCGTGGTTGAAGGTTTCGATAATGCTACCACCGGCAAAAGCATAGCCTTCGAATATATGATACCATATAACCATCAAGGCTGCTACGCCACGGAGCCCGTCGAGAAGGTCATAATGTGCTTTGGTGTCTGAAAAGGCAGAAGATGAAATGTGCGACATCTGTTTTTTTTCTGTTGTTTGGTTAATGTTTTCGGATCTCAAAGATACGCCATGCGAAGCGAAGTTCTTTTGCTTAAAAGCAAAAAAGAACGGCAATCTTCTATTTTTTTGCGCGTACCCGGCTGAGAGTATAGATGGAAATACCCAGGAAGGCTGCCACATATTTTAGCTTCACCCGATTTATCAGTCTGGGGTAACGGCGGTTAAATTGTTCATACCGCTCTTTGGGAGGCAGTTGGAGCCTTTCCACAAACATATGACTGAGCTCTTTGTTTACGTTCTGATGCAGTATTCTGCCCCAGTTGGCTATATCAATATATGTTTCGTAGAGAGCATTTAACTTGTCTATGTGGATGACGTAGATTTTGCAGTCCGAAAGAGTTTCAATGCTTTCTACTGACGGCTGCTGATAGTACAGTGAATCCATTCCGAAGGTTACATCACCTTCCTGGCTGAACCAAGTGGTGGTATCTTGTCCGTCGTGATGAAATACGGAACGGGTGACCCCTTCCTCAATGAAATAAACCAAACGGTCTGTCACTCCTGCTTGTACTATATAAGTTCCTTTAGGGTAGTGTCTTACCTGCATATTCATCAGCAATGCCTGAAGAGCTTCTTCGGAAACCGGATAAATCTGCCTGATTTTATGAATGATGTTGTTCATTGGAGGGGAGCTTTTTATTCGTTTACAAACTTACATAATTTTATTAACTAAAACTGAACTTTGATATACAAATGTGTGCGTTGCCTTATAAGCGTTTATGGTATAATGGAATTTTTCTTGTAAAAGAGATGTTTGTTCTTTGAATATTGTATCTTTGTAGAAAACGGTAGCCTATGAATAAAATATTGGTAACATTATTGGCTCTAATCGGAGGCAGCTGCATTTCATTCGCACAGATGGAGACTGGAAGAGTTTCCGATACAGCTGAGGATACATTGAGAATAGAAAATGAAATTGTCGCTGTTGATACCGGATTTTACCAGTCAGTAGTCCGCTATGATACGGTGCGCTATAATTTGAAAATGCAGAGTGTTTACAAAAAGGCTTTTCAACTAAAGAATGATGTTTTTGTGGAAAAGATGAAAGAGCCGTGGTTAGATGATATTCTCAGAAATATCTTATTTAAATAACCATGAATTTGTGCTTTGCGTCATTCGGTTGACTTCCTGGTTTAACTCACTCGGTTAAACCACACTAAATTCAGCATTCTCTAAAAACAAAAATCAGATAGAAATCTTGCGATAACTATCTGATTTTCAGAAGAGCGGAAGACGGGGCTCAAACCCGCGACCCTCAGCTTGGAAGTCTCTTTGATAATACTATTCAATTAATTGATTGTTAGCCTGTTAATTACTTTTCTAAAATTCAATAGAACAACTATTGACCAACAATGGCAATGCTTATACATTGCCAATACTAGCACTTGGAAGTGCTAAGTTTCTTGTTTCTTTTCCATAATTCAATTCTTTATTTAAAGTTTATAATGCAGTTATCATATACCACTAGAAGAGGTAAGCTTTAAGTGATATTGATTAATCTTCTCTTTCTATTAAATGAAACACCTAATAATCAGATATAATAGAAAGGCACAGCAACCAAGGGTATAGCGAGGGTTATTCTCAATATTAATGATTAGACATTTGAGTATAATCACATATCTTTAGAAGAATCAAAAACATAAATTTATTTGTTTACATAATCATACAATAATATAAACCATCTGCGTTTATTGTTACACTTTTTATATCTATACAGTGCTTTGTTATATAATTCTTCATTTAACAAATATCCTCTACCATCATTATAGTTTCTATAATAATCACTAACTGTAGGCTCTCCAATTTTTACAGTTTGAAACAACCATATAATTAACCAAAGTAAGTTAAATATAGCGGCTAATATAAACCATAATAACGTATTTTCAGATATCTGTTGTATGTCACTCATTGTTAATGTATATATTAAGTTCTTTGAAATTAATAATCCATTTATTCTCTATTAAAAAGTCTGTACCCAGTAATCCATGTATTTGTATTCCACTATTTTCTTCAATGCCTTTAAAAGCATCTGATAGTGGCTGTACACAGAACTTTGGCTTATAGGTATAACCTTCAAAGTTGAAAGGTAGAATAACCACATCTGCCTTACGCTTAGTTCCATCTATTCCACTGATGCAGTAATCACCAATAGGCTCTACTATATCCTTGAAATATTCTACTACATTACTATCAATCAAACAACATGTACTCCCAGTATCTAGGATGAAACAAAGGTGTTTATCCTCTATCTCAACCACTATAATAGGTAGTTTAGTTTGATTAAGTCCATGATATAAGGAATGCCGTATATTCATCTATATTTTAACTCTTACAATATTGCTTTCTCCCTCTTTCTCCAATGTTAGAAGTTTGGCTTGTCTCATATCAACAACTTCACCAACAGCTATATTAGAATTTTTATCAAGTGAAATATATGTCTCTCCACCTGCCTTCATAATAAACCTGACTGAATTACCATATTGAGAGACTACTACTATAGCTTGACTAACAGCATCTATTTCTTCTGCATCAAAGGGTCTTTCTTCTATAACTTTCCAAGTAACAGATGGAATGTTGGGCTGTAAAGCCTTTTTTAGAAGTTCTTTCTTATAGAACTGGTCTATATCATGATACATTATATTTTCATGAACCCAAAACAGAAACTTCCATTCTTTTTTTATAATACCATTCACCCTATACACAACTATATTGTTAGTAGCTACCACTTGAAAGCAAAATTCTTCACCTTTATTATTTGCAATTAGTAAGCTTAAAGAGGATTCCTTTATAACTTTAAAATCTAAGTATGACTTAAATTTCTGTAGTAGAGAAATCCATGGAGAATCTGTTGAGTGCTTTGAAACATTAGCTTCTCTTTCTTCTCTATCTATTTTCTTTTGATAGAGGTGATGCAACCATATAAGAATAATGATAGCAATAATAAAAATAGTCCAATTCATATTCTTCTTTTTGTAGCCATACCACAAAAAAGTGTGGTACTTTCCTGCTGAGTCCAAGGTATCACCACAACACCTACAATCACATGCAAGGAAAGCCCACACCTAATGGTATGAGCATTCACTTACTTACTGCTGTGATTGTTAGTCTTCAAAGTGGTGATTTTAGGACTTCACAAGTAAGAAGCAAACACTTCTTTTCTAATATGTCTTGTTAAACTTCTATTTCATTAGCAATCATTTGATTGTTTCTGTTGCAAAGTTAAGACTTTCCACATATAAACAATCATCCGAAGACTACTTTTAATAGGTCTCAATCCATATTAGCACCATTGGTATGGGCTATGTTCTTGTATTACAAAGTTAATCTTTATTTCTTAGTATCTCTGTCTAACCATAGGTATATTGCTAAACCTACAATGCTAAATACAATCCACTTTATCATTAAATAAAATTCTGTCATAATTTAATCAATTTAAAAGCCCCAACCTATTATAGGCTGAGGCTTGAACAACAATAAACTACAATACAATAAGGCTTTAACCTCAATGTAAATCAATGAATACTCCTTCATCTAATCACCTTTCATTTTAGCCACTTGAAGTGGATTAGTTTAATGAGAGGATTATCAATCCACCTGCAAATCTCACTCTTATAATTCATTTTCAGAACTAAGAGGCTATTGTGTACATCTAACTTATAGTATATAATAGAAATTTGAAAAGATAGATGTACACTTTCCTCAGGTTAGCCTGAGACACTTGAAGGGGTTAGGTTATTGAATGTATTCACTTCTATATTCTTTTTATAAGAGAAGTGAATACAAATACCAGTTTTCTCACTTACCTCTGTATTATAAATAAGGATGTAAATGAGGCTAACAAGAATTTCCTAACATAATGGATATAAGAAGTGAGATAAGGTGGGGGGTGAAGAAGTAGTGCTAATCATAACTGGTTACTGGATAAACCAGCTGTATTCATTAGTGCCATACAGAGCCTTATTTAGTCCTTCTGTAAGTTGTGTGGCATTCAGTGACCTATCCAAGAAGTTATCTATATAGCTGCTTTTATTGGCTCCAGTGAGCAGATTATATACATTCCACATGGATATGGCACTCTGATTCTCAGGAAGAGCAAAGTTATCATCATTATAATATGATTTGGCTACAAGCCCTATCTGTGTATCAGTCATCAGCATTTGAGGAAGCCTTTTCTTCTGTTCAATTGGGAGATATTGGTATAATCTACTCTTTCCCAAGAACTGGGCAAATTGGCTTTCAGTCATATAACTATCTTTATATGCACTCATGTAGTATAGGTGTTTGGCTATGTTGTATTCTTGAAATAGCCTCATCACTGAACTAAATAAATCAGCAGTACTCATCACCTTTAACTCAGACTTGTAACCATCAGTTGAGACACACATATTACAACATATCATGTTTTTAAAGCCTATAAATACCTTAAACTTCTCTATGCCTTTCTTGCTATACAAGTTCTCATGATTATAAGCCCTTACCCCACCAATAGTAAGATTCAGTCTATTACCTTCAATATCCTCATGAATAGTGGGAATCTCAAAGCAGAACATCATTCTTTCATAATAAATAGTCTTGTCTGATTCAAGTAAATCCTTCACTGGTTTATGAATAGCTTCGGGTGTTCTGCCTTTAATGACATGGCTTACTCTGATAGCTGGTTCTTCAATCCTCTCATTGGGAAATATCTGATTGGCAGCTTCCCAAACAGTTTCAATAAATGAAGGGTGACTGATAGTTATCTCATTATCCTTGCTAAAAACTGGTACTACACAATCATTTCTCAGATGTTCTATAGTAACCTCTTTGGTGTTAGCCTCTATGAATGGTAATTTATTACCTTTTCTAGTGCTAGTAGGTTCATTCTCTAATACTTCAATAGGTATTATTGTTTCAATATTAGTCCTTTGGTTAGCCAATACAGACATATTAGTTCTGTGTACTGGTATTAATTGCATTGCTTCCATAATGTATAAAATTAGGATTATAGTTGATAATGGGTTTATTGCTCTCATCTTGTAACTGCATCTTCTTCTGCATGAAATCTGATGTAAGTTGCTGATACCATTCAGGGTATTGGTGATAAATGGAGGTAAGTTCTTCAATGGTTTTAGCCTGATTTATCTTCTGCTTTATCATATCCAAGTTTACTCCATTGTTACACCAATCAAGTATTATTTGCCCAGTAGTGGGTGTAATAGTAAAGTCTGGCTTACCCATGAATAGACTTGTTCTATCCTTTGAAGCAATGGCTTGATGCTTCATGTTAATATCAAGAACTATGGTAAATTCGTAGTCTATTCCATCTCTCATGACTGCTTTTAACCCCACTTTCTCTGGAATCATCTTACCATTCTTTTCATTGAGTACATAATCCTGCTTACACCTCATGGTACAAATAACATGGCTTGGAGATTGTAGAATCTTCTGCATGAAGGCATTCATTCTTGGTGTAATCTTCTGCCAATTAGTGAATGAATTGCCTTGTAAGTTAGCATGATACTCCAGAAGATTATCCCAACATTGGGATATAGAATCAATGATTATCACCTCCATTTTAGCATCCTCACACACTTTTACAGCTTCAATATAGGTTTCAGGTGTGAAGTTGTCTTGAAGGGGTAATACATTGTAATTACCTAAACTGGCATACAAATCAGCACTTCCATTTTCACTATCAATGATGGCTATTTTAGTCCAGTCTTTAGTCAGACCATAGGCTAATAATAGTGCAGAATAGGTCTTCCCAGAGCCTGCACAACCTTGTAGAGCAAGCTTTATCTTAGCCTGCTTCTTTGATGATACTCTTAAATTCAACATATTGTAATCTATTAATTGTTGATGGTTAGTGTATAAAGAAAAAAGAGTAGCCAGTCTTTCAACTGAACTACTCTTCTAGTGGTAAGCATAACCTTTATAAAGTTGCCAAGGTCATACAATCACTTTCACCCTTCTGATGGAGCATGTAGAACATATCCCCAGTATCAGGTGAACATACTTGTGAAATAACTGGATTGGTGATTTCTCCATTAATAAACTTGTCACTCACTGCACCAGTTTCACAGCCATATACAAAGAAGCATTTACCAGTGTGTGGATTCTGCTTCACTTCAATAGCTTTAACTTCCTTCTGAGACTTGAACTCATTGATAGTCATTGTCTCTAAAAACTTTAACTTTCCCATAATTCTGTAATTTAATTGTTGTACTTAATGAGGTAATTCCATCATTGATTACCTTCAAGTGCATAGGGGGAAGTAATGAGCATTGCTGTTTGTATTAGTGTAATGAGCACCCTGTTCTAGTTCATTATCCAATCTACTTTAGCTTCATCCCCACAAACATGATAGGGGGAGTAGCCCAATATTGCAAGATTAGGGGGCTGTTGATGCTAATTAGGGACTGTCGTAAAAAGAATAAAACTTTATAACGAATTGATTGCCAATGCAATA
>NZ_QTMD01000060.1:0-9139 GCF_003602995.1 Bacteroides sp. AF25-38AC
ATGTAGCTAACACCTGCGGTCAGCATACCTGTACCTTCAGCCTTGCGATGGCTGCTGATGTTACCGAAAATGGACGGAGCGATGGCACCGCGAGCTTCTACGTCAATGGCCCACTTAGTGTTGATATTGAACTTCAAGCCCAAACCGGCAGAAGCGCCGATACGTGCACGCATTTCAGCTTCACCGGCAGGAGCCATAGACTGCGAAGTACCGTCAGCACTAATTGTAACATCCACATTTTGAGATTTTGCTACAGAAATTTGAGGTCCCAAGAAACCGTAAACTTCGAAGAAACGGTTAGGATTAGCACCGGCAAACAATGTAGAAAGATTGATCATTGCATCAATGTTACCACCTACATAAGTCTTGTTGTGTTCCCAGTATGCATCATCCAAACACAAATGCTGAGTAATACCGTTTACCTGAGCACGTACCCCCCAAGTCGGAGTAATCAGCTTACCAACTGACACGCTGAAATGCGGAGCAATCTTATTGAAACCGTCATTGTTGATGGCGTGGATACCACCACCTACACTGACAAAAATATTATCGCTCCATTTCGGAGTGTAGTAGTTCGTTTTTTCCTGTGCATTCAGATTTGCTGCACAAGCGCCTGCCAATAGTAAGGAGGCTATCATTAATTTACTTTTCATTTTCTCTTGAGTTTAAGATAAATAACAACTAAAACTTCTATTAATCAAGTTCACCAACACCACCACCGGCATTGCCTTCACCATGACCATGACCATGACCGTGGCTATGACCGTGACCAGGAATATCTTGATTTTCAAGAACAAACAGTGTAGAAGTTGTATAATCATCTACTTCAATAGAAGCTAAAGGCTCTGTTTCAGCTTTTGTTACAGCCTTCTTCACTACTTTATATTCAGTTGTTACAACAGTATAAGTAATAGATGCAGTTGTTCTAGAGTTAGCATAAACTTTATACTTATTCTCCGGTGTTGTTACTGTCGTTTCCTCATATGTATTCTCAAGCGTGTTAAAGAAAGATTCAATAGCTGCGCGTTCAATAAGATCAGTTGTATTGATTTTCTTTGCACCTACTTTTGCACCTTCTTTTACTACATAAGGGAATGATGGAATGTCAAACCAATAAAGCTCGTAGTTATCCCAAGTCTTAACTTTAGGATCCGTTACTGGTTCAAGTTTTGTAGATTCTGCTACAATCTTAGTCTCAGCATCTTCTTCCTGAAGAATGATAGTCGGAGTCAGAGTAGCAAATTGCCCAGCTTGCAAAGCAGGAACCTTAACTGTAACAGTTGCACTCAAACCATTATAAGAAGCTGTAACATCAACACTCTTAGTAGCCAGAGTAGGATTACCAGTAAATGTCAACTCTGCAGGTGCGATAGTGGCTTGGCCAGTTACATCTGTAGTAACACCATCCTCTATAGCAAGCACAATCGGACTAATAACAGCTTGTGCATTAGTAGGAGTTACATTAACGTTGAACTCTTCCTTCTCACAAGAAGTTAAAGTTGTAGCTAAAGCTACTACGGCTAACGCAAATACTGCACTTATGCCGTTTAAGAATTTAATCTTTTTCATCTCAATTAATTAATTAAAAATTTAACAATTCTGACTTAATAAAATATGGGTTAAAACTATTTTCTTCCATTATATTGTCACTAACTTCCGCTTTATACTGTCTATAATAGTACCTTTCATTACCTGCATTATAAACAATGCCCATATTAGCAGAGGTATTCACACGAGGTATATATCCTTTCCTTTTATATTTATAAGGAGGTAATGCCACTTGAAATCGGAAGCCTCCATTCATCTTTGCATGTTCTGCTTTCATTGCATAGAAACCAATCGAACAATAGCGAAAATGGCGAATCATTTCAAATTTAACACCTTTCTCCTTCAATAAATACTGTTCTGCTTTCAGATTAAACTGAGTGTTAAATTGCGGCCAATAAAAGCTACCGCCCAAAGACCAAGTAACAAGTGCTGTCGAAGGATCATATACATAGCGAAATCCGCTCCAATATCCCATTCCTGTATACCCAATCCGAGCCATTAAGGAAAAGCGTTCATCCTTAAAAGGGCGATAAAATTCGGCGTCCACTCCATATTGGTCAGCACTAAAACATCCCACAGTCACTTTACCAAACACATTATACGATAATCTAAAACGCTGTGAAATTGTAATATGTCCTGGATGAACTTTATCTTCAAACCTTCCATACCCATCATTATAAACCGGTATTTTCAACTGTGCCGTTAATTTCATACCTTTCCATAACGAAACTTCTATCGCAGGACTCAAATCAAACAAGACCTGGTAAATCTGTGTAATCACCAGATTCTTGAAAGCTAATTGAGGATATACCAATACATCAATCTTGAACAAAGAACTATTTTTCAACTTTATTTTCCGTGCATTTTTCCAAGTATCACCCAATTCATAGCTTACATTCCAGTCATCACGTTCTGCTTGGAGCACCGAATCCCCCTTTATGGGATGATAATAAAGAGAAATCTGAGGTACATTATTGTCCAGAACTATTATCCGGCATGACTTTTCTTCCGGTAAACCCATCTTTTGAATAACATCCACCGCTTTGCCTATGCCTACGCCTTGCAAACGATATGCAGAGTTCTGCAGAACATACACACGTTCATTGCCATCTTCTGTCCATCCAACATTTTCAAATCCCATTTCCACTAAAGCATCTACAGTACTTTCCCCCGTTTGGCAAATCCCTTTTAAAGGGAGCAAACAGTATAAAAAGAACGCTGCACACAGTGCTATTGTTTTAGTATTTAGGCACTTTCTTATGTTAGAGTTTTTATACCTCATCTTTTTCAACCATTTTTTGTGTTCGTATAACACAAAATATGCTGCAAAAATAGACACATTTTTAATAATACCAAAGATTTTTATATGAAAAAATGAAATAATGTTGTTTTTTCTTCAAAAGCCCCCAACAAATACTCAGAATGTTTATATGAAATATATTAGCTATCTTAAAATCCTTAATATAGCTGTGCATAATTACTATACAGAATGTTGTTTTTTGTGCCAAATAGTCATTTTTCAGATGTTTTTGCTAATTCACTTTTCTCTGAAAAAGGATAAATAGAAGAAATATCTGCAAGAATTAAAGAGAATGACAAATTGCACTTCGCATTTAACCAACCCCTATGATATATTAGGAATTAAATCAATAGCTTTCTTTTTACTTTCATCTACAAGCTTTGCATAAATTTGTGTTGTTTGTATATTGGTATGTCCCAATAGTTTGGAGACCGTATATAAATCTACTCCCAGTGTCAGCATCATTGTTGCATGTGTGTGGCGCCTGCAATGAAATGTTACATGCTTTGATATCCCAGCTTGTTCAACCCATTTGTGTAAAATTACATTACTTCTCCCCAGTGAGACCAATCCGGCAAACACCTTTTCCGTTTCTGGTGCATTTCCTCTGTCTGGCAGATGTTTTATGGCTTCCGAACAGAGTGGAAGCGATATGGCTTCTTTCGTCTTCTTCTGAATAATACTCAATAGTGCATTGCCATTTTCATCATAGCGTATATCTTCCCATCTCAATGCAATAATATCACAATGCCTCAATCCACAAAAACAGCTGAATAAAAATGCTTTCCTTAATAAGGTATTATAAAAAGGAGTATGAACCAATCTGGTCAATTCCTTTATTAGTAAGATAATCCCTTTCTGTTCGATTACGTTTTGGTTTGTCCTCGTTCTTTATCTTATTCATCGGATTAACAGTTATATAATCTTCAGAGACGGCCCTATTCAAGCAGTAGCGCAGCGTTTTCAAATAATAGAATTGGGTGTTAACATGCAATGTCTTTTCCTTCTTACAATGTTCTTGTTTTGTTTTCTTCAAGTAATCTATAAAACCCAACAAATAAGTCTTGTCCACCTTCCTTAGCAATATTCCATTCGGAGTATATCTTTCCAAATGGCATACAACGGCATGTATGGCACTTTTCCGTACTCTATTGTTCACACTTTGTTCTGCTATTAATTTCATATAGCCAGTCAGCTTCATATTGGACAATCTGTTATGATTAAATCCGTAAGTTTGATTATATATTTCCAAAATCTTCTGAGCCTTTATCGCATTTGCCAAATTTAGCGTCTCGACATTTCTTTTTTTATCAGCTTGATTATGTTCAGGGATAATATACAACTTTAAGAATTCGTATTGCCGCCTTCCATTCATATAAATATCCAGATATATGGATTGGCATCCATTAACCAATTTTTTTGTTCTCACCTTTATTGGCTCTTTTAAATTCAATTGCTTTTTCATATTCTTTAAATAAAAACATACAGTTTATTATTAGTAGTAACAAAGCAGTAACAAAAATCAATCCTACAAATTGCTTTCATGTTCTATCACTCTTGTCTTTTTTTATAATTACCTTATTAACTATCAAATATTTACAGTATAGGGCACAGCGTTACTGAAAGAACAAATATAATAATAAGCCAGTAACAATTAAACTATCAAGAGTGTGGCTATTGCTATGGCGGCGGAAACTTTCTCTGGAAATTTATTTTCCATCACTTTGCTTCCACACTTCCACCCACCTTCTGCATTCCCCTATCCATCGGCATTTGCCCTGCGGTGGAAGCAAGCCGAAAAGGTGGAAGCAAATTTTGCTTCCACCTGCCTGAAACGCCGAGGTTTTGCAGTAACCACCTGTTTACTAGCATAATATTACGTAAGAGCTACATAAATCAATCAGTTCGTTTTTCCTGCATTTTCGAGCTTGCTCTTCTACGAAATCGGTGGATATCGAGTTGGGCGGTAGGACGCATCATTCCGCAGGGACTATGAAAGGTACCGGTAGAGTGAGCCATTCAAGCGGATGATTTCTAACTCATGGCTATGAATAATGCCGTCTAATGTCCTTTAAGTTGTTGTACAATACATTTGCGCCCTATCCACAATAGATGCAGGCTACGTACTTCATCCGAAAAGTCTTGGGGTTAGTGACGCCTAACAGTCATGAACAACCCTGCTTACGGCCATAAAGCAATCGCTTGACGACCATTAGCAGAGTTGTTCATGGCCGTTAGGCATCATTAATCCCCTATGCAACAGCAGACAAACAAAGAGAGAGAAGCCAAGGATTGTCTGTGTTTTAGATAGAAAGCCCATTTATTAGCAGGTGTACCGGAAGAAAAGTCATGCCGCATAATAGTTCTGGATAATAATGTACCCCAGATTTCTCTTTATTATCATCCCATAAAGGGAGATTCGGTGCTCCAAGCAGAACGTGATGACTGGAATGTAAGCTATGAATTGGGTGATACTTGGAAAAATGCACGAAAAATAAAGTTGAAAAATAGTTCTTTGTTCAAGATTGATATATTGGTGTATCCGGAATTCTCTTTCAAGAACGTGATTATTACGCAGATTTATCAAATTCTATTTGATTTGAGCCCTGCAATAGAAATTTCGTTATGGAAGGGGATGAAAGCCACAGCACAAGTGAAGATACCGGTTTATAATGATGGATATGGAGCTCGGGAAGGAAAGGTTCATCCGGGTTTCCTAACTCTTTCACAACGTTTCAGGTTGCCTTATAATGTTTTTGGTAAATTCTCTGTAGGCTATTTTAGTGGTAACCGATATGGTGCTGATGTAGATTTCTTTCGCCCCTTTAAAGATGAACGTTTTTCTTTGTTGGCAAGAATAGGATATACGGGAGCTGGACGTTGGGACGGATTTAGGTTCCAATATGATCCTTCATTATGGCGTATGACGTGGTCTTTGGGTGGAAATTTCTATTGGCCACGATTTAATACACTGTTCACACTGAAGGCTGAACAGTATTTGTTGAAGGAAAAGGGGGTTCGGTTTGAAATGATCCGTCATTTCCGCTATTGTTCGATAGGCTTTTATGCGATGAAGGCGGAGCATGCCAAAGCAAATGGAGGATTTCGGTTTCAAGTGGCATTGCCTCCATACAAATATAAAAGAAGGGGGCATATCCCACGTGTGAATACTTCTACTAACATGGGCATTGCTTATAATGCGGGTAATGAAAGGTATTATTATAAGGACTATAAGGCAGAAGCAAGTGATAATATAATGGAAAGAAATAGTTTTAACCCATATTTTATTAAGTCAGAATTGTTAAATTTTTAATTAATTAATTGAGATGAAAAAGAAAATTTTTTTAAGTGGCGTAAATGCTAAATTAGCATTGGCGGCAGTGGCTTTGACAAGTGTGATGTTCACAAGCTGCGAAAAAGAAGAATTCAATGTTGCGCCTGTAGAATTGGACCCTGCAAGTGCTACTGTTGCTATTACTGTATATGATTTATCAGATGGTTCTATCATAAATGGTGCAAGCATTACAGAAAATGGTGCTGCTATTACTAGCAATCCTTTCGTAATTGAAGCTGGTTCAGATGGAAAGATTGCTGCTGCAACAAGAACTTTTGCAGCTACAAAAGACGAGTATCTGTCTGGAG
This sequence comes from Bacteroides sp. AF25-38AC, assembly GCF_003602995.1. NCBI lineage: Bacteria > Pseudomonadati > Bacteroidota > Bacteroidia > Bacteroidales > Bacteroidaceae > Bacteroides > Bacteroides sp. AF25-38AC. The sequence continues at coordinate 6,491 of NZ_QTMD01000060.1, forward strand.
AAGGCCAAGCTACTGTTCCTGCTTTGAATAAAGGACAATTTGCTTTGATTCCGGTAAGTATTTTCTTGCAACAAGAACTGAATGCTGCTGAAGATGTTGTTGTTGATCAGGATGAGGAAACTATTACCCCTAGTGAAGTTGGAGGAGAACAAAAAGGTGGTGAAAATACAAGTAGTAAAGAAAAAGAAATGGATCTGCCATATACAGCAAAAGTTGGACAAGAAGTTACTAATATTGCTGCTGTAAATGCATCGATTGATGCTATGCCTATAACTAGAGGATTGTCTGATGATGAAGTAAAAAAGGTGTTGAAAGCATTGGTTAAATCATATAGCCCGGGTATCACAGATGTAACTTATACTAAGAAAGTAACAGTTCCTGCTTATACTATTGTAACTTTGAAGACTACTACAGAATACGAAACTTCTGATAATACAATCTCTACAGTGGTGGATGGCAAACTGTACACTATTCCTAATGTAAAGATTAAGAAGGTAGTTAAGACTGTTGTAGATCCAGTCTTTACTTCAACTGAACATGGTCATGGTCACGGTCATGGCAATGGTAACAATGCCGGTGGTGGTGACGGTGCTGCTGAATAATAATAGTTTTAGTTATTATTTTAATTTTAAACTAAAGGAATAATGAAAAGTAAATTAGTAATAGCCTCCTTATTATTAGCAGGCGCTTGTGCAGCAAATCTGAATGCACAAGAAAAAACGAACTACTACACTCCGAAATGGAGCGATAATATTTTCGTGAGTGTAGGTGGTGGTGTCCACGCTATCAACAATGATGGTTTCAATAAATTGGCTCCGCATTTCAGCGTATCAGTTGGTAAGTTGATTACTCCGACATGGGGTGTACGTGCCCAGTTCAATGGCGTTACTCAGCACTTGTGTCTGGATAACTCATATTGGGAACACAATAAGACGTACTTTGGTGGTAACATTGATGCAATGATCAATCTTTCTACATTGTTCGCAGGCGTTAATCCTAACCGTTTCTTTGAAGTTTATGGATTCTTGGGTCCTCAAGTAACTGTTGCAAAGTCAGCAAATGTGCTGATTCAAAACGATGGAACAATGATTCCTGATGGAGATGAAAAGGCTAGAGCACGTGTAGGCGCTTCTGCCGGTTTGGGCTTGAAGTTCAATATCAACACCAAGTGGACCATTGACGTAGAAGCTCGCGGTGCCATCGCTCCGTCCATTTTCGGTAATATCAGCAGCCATCGCAAGGCTGAAGGTACAGGTATGCTGACCGCAGGTGTTAGCTACATCTTCGGCGGTAAGAAGTTCGTTCCGGTTTCTAAGATTGACGAAGACGCAGTCAATGCGGAAATCAACAGATATAGAAGTGAACTGGCTCAGGCTCAGGCTGACCTGGCTAACTGCAAGAATGCACTGGCCAACGCTAAACCTGAAGTTAAGGAAGTGACCAAGGAAGTTGAAGTTGCCGGTCCGCGTGCCATCTTCTTCAAGATTGGCAGCGCCCGTCTGGACGACTATGGCAAGGTTAACATCGAACTGGCTGCCAAGATTCTGAAGGCTAATCCGGACAAGAAGTACAAAGTTGCAGGTTATGCAGACAAGGCTACCGGTAGCGCTTCTTGGAACCAGAAGCTGTCCGAAAAGCGTGCCCAGGTTGTTTACGACGCTTTGATTGCTCAGGGTGTTGACAAGGACCAGCTTGAACTCGTAGGATTCGGTGGTACTGAAAACATGTTCGGTAAGAACTTCCTGAACCGCGTAGTTATCCTGGAATAATACACTCCAAGTGACAAATAGACTCTAAAAATGAAGGCGTCTGGGACTCAGACGCCTTTTTTTGGTACTATGTCCGATGTATGTTATAAAGCAACCCATTTTTTATCAGCGACTGAATTTATATGTGATGATGAAGTTTAAGCTATTCTTTATTGTTCTGTTTTGCAGCCTTTCCCTTTCGGCCTTTTCCCAGTTGACGTATGGTACAACCGGGCTGTTGCATGCGCCCTCTGCGGAGATGCAGCGCGACAAGACTTTCATGGTCGGCGGCAACTTCCTGAACAAGGAGCTCACACCGCCCACCTGGTACTATCATACCTACAACTACTTCCTGAACGTCACCATCTTCCCCTTTCTGGAAGTGGCCTACACGTGTACGCTCTTCAAGGCGGAGGCGTTGGGATTGAAGCCATACGGGTACAGCGGATTCACGAACCAGGACCGCTACTTTTCCGCCCGTCTGCGTGTGTTGAAGGAGGGGCAGTTCTGGAAATACATGCCGGCTGTCGTGCTGGGGACGTCCGACCCGTTCACTTCTTCCGGCGGCGGCCAGGTAGGCACCACGGAAGGTAACGGCTATTACAGCCGTTTCTATATTGCCGCCTCCAAGCATATACCCGTTGTGGGTAAGGAGGAGATCGGTGTCCATCTTTCCTACCTTTACAACAACCGCAAGGAGTACAAACTGAATGGCTTTGCACTGGGTGTCACCTACAATCCCTCCTTCCATCCGCAGTTGAGGGTGATAGCGGAGTACGACTCCAAGGACTTTGCTTTGGGAGCCACTTATCTGCTGTTCAAGCATCTGCATGTGCAGGTCGAAATGCAGAGGATGAAATATTTCACGGGAGGGCTGACATACAAAATTCATTTGAAATAA
>NZ_QTMD01000061.1:0-9001 GCF_003602995.1 Bacteroides sp. AF25-38AC
ACAAAGAAAGAACCTATTCCACAAACAAAAAAACACATCAAAACGGCACAACAGGCTGCATAAAATATCAATATTTTGTTTCGCTATATGGAAACAAAATATTATCTTTGCAACACTAAAAAACTTTATATGGAAGCAAAATCAAGATTCAAGGTCAAATTATCCAACGAAGCCCAAGAGTTTTTAGACGGATTGCCCAACAAGGTACGTGAGAAGATCATTAGCAATATTCGTAAATCCACCTTTGTACTTGATCCAGATTTATTCAAGAAATTGGATGATACGGATATTTGGGAATTCAGAACGTTCTATAACAAAACCAAGTACAGGCTTCTTGCTTTTTGGGATAAGGACGATAAGATAAACACTCTGGTAATCGCAACACATGGGTTTATCAAGAAAACCCAAAAGACACCTCCCAAAGAAATAGCCAAAGCCGAAGAGATTAGAAAAGATTATTTTAATTCAAAAAGATAAAGCGTATGGAAGCAAAGAAATTTTATACACTCGAAGAAATCGAGGATAAATACATCGGAGAAAAAGGTACTCCCAAACGTGATGCCTACGAAGAAGAACTTAACTCTTTTTTGATAGGTGAAGCCATTAAACAAGCTCGCCAATCAAAGAACTTAACCCAAGAGGAATTAGGTAATCTGATAGGAGTGCAACGGGCTCAAATCTCCCGAATTGAAAACGGTAAGAATTTAACCTTTTCCACCATTGCAAGAGTTTTTAAGGCTATGGGGATAAGTGCTAAACTTGAAATCGGAAGCATGGGTAAAGTTGCGTTATGGTAACTAACTATACAACAAAAAGTTACATTAAATCCGGGATGCGTTTTCGCTCCCGGAAACTTCTTGTTTTATACATTAAAAGTCATATTTATACAAAATTTAACACGCCAAAAATCTTCCTAATCCGTTGCACTTGGCTTTACTTGTTTCCACTCTCTCCCATTCTCCGGAAATTCGTCGTATCAAAAAACACGCTGAAAAGTGGAGCGAAGCGACCTCTATAAACCAAAAAAGAAACACTCCATTGCTTTACGGTAATTTTTAGTTTCTTTTTAGTTACTTTTACGGCATAGCATAACACATTGTGCTGTAATATCTTACAAAGGTCATCTACGACAAATTTCCGAGCATCTACGACAAATTTCCGAGCATCTACGACAAATTTCCGAAAAAAACGGTTATCTACGACAAATATTCTACGCCATATATTTGTTTTTGTCGTAGATAAATATTTCCTTTGCGAAAAGCATTAAAGTCATGGAGAAGAAAGACAAGAAACAGAGGGATATAGTCCTGTCGCAAGACAATGCGCTGACTACCGCACGCTACAAGTTCGACCTTATCGAAAAACGTGCCCTATACTCCATTATACGAAATATCCGGGCGCAATACATCGAGAACGAGAACGGCAGACGGGACTTATTCGATGATCTGATTATCACCATACACGAGGAAGAACTAAAGAAATGCGGTGACAATACCAAGATGCAAAACATCTACGATGCGCTAAAACGGCTTAGAAATCGCGATATAGAGATTAACAACGAAAAAATGTGGCTAAGTATCGGTTTTGTCAATTACGTCAAGCATATCAAAAATAAATCGTATTTTGAGGTGCAAGTTTCCAAAGAGGTACTACCCTATTACGTGGAACTCGCCCAAAACTTCACGAGTTACTCCATGACGGTAGCAATCGCACTCAAAAGCACATTCTCGCAAAGGTTTTACGAACTGTGCTGCCAATACCGAAACGCCGGGTTCTTTTTCTACACAGTCGAAAAGCTTCGGGAAATGTTCATGTTGGAAAAGAAATACAAACGGGGATGCGATTTCAAAAGGCGTGTACTTGACGATCCGCAAAAGGAACTCCGGGAGTTGTACAATGCCGGACAATGCGATTTATACTTCGAGTTCGAGCCAAAGAGCTACAAAGGCAAGGAAGTTACCGAATACAAATTCTACGTTTACACAAGGCAAACCGAACAACAAAAGCTATTGGAATACGAAAGCGCAAAACAGGCGATCATCTACATAACAACCACTATTTCGAGGTTCTCTAAAAGTGACAAAGGATATGTTAAGCGTGTAGTGAACGCCGTACAGTTACACCCGGAAATAGCCGTACAGGTGGCGCAAAAGATACAAAAGAAGTTTGAGCAATATATAGACAAGCCAGCCAAACAGATAGGGGCTATCATCCGGGTTTGCTTAATGGAAGATTTTGGTATAGAATAAAAAACATACAAGTATGAAAACAGGTGATAAAGTTATCGTACCAGCCGAAATAAACGGCTATGGCAGAGATTTACGGGCAATAGTTACAGAGATAGAGAAGTTCGCCGGGGCAATATTCGTAACAGTGATATTCACCGAACCATGTCCGGAAGCCTGCGGAAGAGGGGGGGGTGTTTACCATGACTTCCAGCTAATAGCAAGGTGATTTATTTTGCTATAATCGCAATAAATTGCAATAATATCTGTGATAAATTGCTATAATAATACTTATAACTACCTTTGCAACAGAATATAGCATTTTACAGCAATGGAGAAAGGACAGGAAAGCAAGCAAAAGAGGAAAACACCGCTTACCACCATAGCGATAAGCCAAGAGTACGCCAAAAAATTAGACGAGTATTTAAACGGTACGGGTATAACTCGCAAAGAATTTGTCGAGTTGTCCGTTGATTATTTCCAAAGAACCGGGTTCGACCTCCGGGGTGAAGCTTTTGACCTCTCCCCATTAGAAAAGGTTGCCGGGCGGCTGGAACAATCCGCAAAGATCATGGAACGACACAACGAGGGGACGGAAGCGGTGCACCTGCTTCTCCAAGCTGTCCGGGAACAGACCGCCAAGCAACTCCCAGCGCCGGAACTGATCGCCCATGCTGCCGAAGAAAAAGCAAAGGCAGAAGCCAAAAGCGAAGAACAAGAAAGGGAGATTGCCCGGCTGCGCTCCGAAAACTCCGCTTTGCTGGAGTACAAAGAAAAGGCATACCGGGAACTATGCCGGATACGTGATGAACAAAAAACCATAGGGAAGATAAAAGTAAATATAGAGTTATAAAAGAACATTTATAAATAAAAAAATCATGAATAAAGAAATTTTATTTATTTATCCTTTTGCCGGATTATGCAGCACATGAAGCTGTGTACTTTTCACAGGCTATTACAGCTGATGATTTTGCCATGAAAAAAAATCCAAAATATGTCAATAAGGTTGTCGCACCCACCTTAGAACCAATAAGTTCGATTGGTGGATTCCGCACATTACCCGATTATTCGTTTGACACAATGCCTGATGATTATGTAGCATTGGTATTAATTGGCGGTTTTGGTTGGAATACACCTGTTGCAGAAAAGGTTATGCCAATTATTAAAAGTGCTATTGAACAAGAAAAGGTTATAGGTGCGATTTGTAATGCAGCTTCATTCATGGCTAAGTGTGGTATTGACCGAGAAACAACATCAAAAACTTTGCAGAAGTCATCCGTAATACAGAAAATCTCAGTAACTTTGTCCTCGGTAATCATAGCAATTATTGTCTGTAAACTTTTGATATTTAACACTCTAAGATTACAACAATTTTTCGCTAATCACCATTTTTCAGGCACTTATATTTCGTCGAACTCACGTTAAATTATTTAATATACATACAATCTTGGATACTTGCTTAGACCTTATTGCTCTTCAATATACTTGCATGATTGTGATGGCCATGCTTGCATTTTTTGTGTTTGTGTCGCGCTACTATGTAACTTGCCGTAACAGACAGTTTGAGCAGTCGCGTTGGATGATTGTTGTGGCATTACTATTGTTTGTTGTACACTACATGTGTCAGATGCGGTTGGGTTGGCGACAACAGGGGAACGATGTGGGTGTTCTGTTTAATCTGCTGTTTTATTCGCCTTCGGCTATTTTGTTGTCATGGTCGCAGCTTAATATTCTGCGCGCTGGGCATAGACGTTGGAGTTTTATGCGCTATGGCGTTGTTGGATATGCTCTTATGGTATTGTGCATAGTCGCAGGTGTTATTTCAAATGGCAGTCTGCATATTGGTCCTATGCTATATGTTGCTGATGCTATTCATTTCTTTACTCTATTGTATTATACATGGGCACCGCTGAGGGAACTTGGTAATGTTCAACGTCGGCTCGACAGTGAACATGGTAATCCTGCAGATGCCTACCTGCGCACTATGCGCTTTGGTTTTTTTGTGGTGTGTGCTTTTGCTGTAATTTCGCCTCTTTATATATTGTCGCGGCCGCTGCTCTTTGTCTTTGGACCTTTGGGATTGATTTCGCTTTCGCTGTTTATTGTTAGTTTTACGGCGCTTGGATTTAGTATGTCCGAGGGAGTAACTGAGATTGTTACCGAGACTAACGACGAGATAGCCGCTGCTAAAGTCTTTAGGGAGATTGGGCCTGAGCGTATTGCCGAAATAGATATGGCGGTAAGCAAATGGCGAAGCGAGGGCGGTTTTAGAGATAGCAACTTGACATTATCCTCGTTTGCTCGTCGCATAATGGTTAATCGTACCGACGTTGCTTCGTATCTGACTTCCATATATGGTAAGAATTTCCGTACATGGCTTTCGGGTATTCGCGTGGAGGAGGCAAAGGCACTCATGGCTGCACACCCCGAATATAGTAACGAGGTTGTTTCTATGGAGTGCGGTTTCTCGTCGCGTGTGTATTTTCAGCGTCTGTTCAAGGAAAGGACGGGCTTGACTCCCGCCGAGTGGCGCCGTCAACGGTAATATACTGGTTATGTGTGCGTTTGCTACTGAATGTAAGGTGTAACTTTTGTACGAAGGTTACATAATAAGGCAAAGTGTAACCTTTCTTACTGTGACGTATCCTTTCTATAAGAGTGACACACAAGTGATGTCTTTGAGGTTTTTGATGGTTGATGCTCCTGTATCTTTGCATGAGGAAATTCAAACTATTCAAATATAAATTCTCAAAAACAATTCACTATGCAAAAAACCTATCTTTATTTAATGGTGTGTGTCATAGGGGCTATGTCTTTAGCTTCGTGTTCCGAAGATTCTATTTCTCCTGATGCTGGTGGCGATGGCGATGGCGACAGCACTACCGAAGTGCCTTTGGCACAAGTTGCAAAACCCAAACCTAACCCTTGGCTTGCACAGGAAGAGTATAGTATTACGCACTTCAATTCGGCTCAGACTGATGCTTTCTCGTCTGCTGTCAAGGATGGAACTTTCAATATCGATCTTTCCAAGTGTCAGATGACATGGAGCGGTCCTGTTAATTTGATGACTCTTGCTTCGACTTCGCCCAATTATATGTGGGGTATGAGTAGCGACCGCGTGTCGTATCTTGACATAAGCGACGGCAAACTTGAAAGGGTTGCCGAGGCTGGCTTGCCAGGGATTACAATGAAGACCCAGGAGCAACTGACACGTATAATTGCCGATCATGCTACTTACGACGAACTTTCCAAGACGGTTACCGATATATTGGGTCCGGTGCCACAAATGTCTATGGCCAACGGTAATTATGTCTTGTGCGACAAGGATAACTATGCTTACACCAATGCAGGTCAGGTAATGGCACGCTATCGCCTTGCCAATCCTAATAATCCCAAGGATGGTATCATGTTGGATCATCAGATAAGACTTACGAATTTTACCTTCGGCTCTTTTACACTCGTAGGCGCTACTATGACCTATGACGGACACCTTGTTGTGGCTGCTCAGAACGGACTTCTTGTGCTGAATCGTGCTCTTACTACAATCGAAGATTCATACCCTCTTCCATCAGACCAGATTCTCACCAACTCTATCTGCATCGACGAGAATGGCGGTGTTTACGTAGCAAGTAACAGCCGCACACCAGGCGGAAAAGGCCTTATGCAGAAACTCATCTGCAAGGACGGCAAAATCTCCACCTCCCAGGCTGATGGTGCATGGCAAGCCTATTACGACGGTGGTCCGCAAGCACCATGTATCAAACTCGGACATGGCACTGGTTCAACGCCTACACTTATGGGCTTTGGCCAAGACAAGGACAAGCTGGTAGTTATTACCGATGGCTCTAAGCGTATGAAACTGGTAGCTTTCTGGCGTGACGAAATCCCCTCAGACGCACAGCAAGTGGCAGGATACGACAAGCGTATAGCCGGAGTGCACGAGGTTACATGTGGTCTTGGAACATCAACAGAGTGGATACAGTCTGAGCAGTCTGTTGTAGTAGGCGGCTATGACGCCTTTGTTGTAAACAATATTAATGTTACCAATCAGGAAATAAACGACAAGATTATTGGTGTAATCGCTATTGGTCCTATTGTCAAAGGCCCTCAAGGTGCCGAGTGTGTACGTTGGAATACAAAGGAGAAAAAGTGGGAGAGTAAGTGGACGCGCAGCGATGTAAGTTCTGTAAGTATGATTCCTGCCGTAAGTATCAAGTCAGAGATGGTATTTGTATGTGGCTGGAACGATGCTTCGGGCTGGGAAGTTACAGGACTTGACTGGAAGAGTGGTGCCACACGTCACCGCAGCATATTGGGCAAGAACAACCGAGCCAATGGTGCCTACGCCATCATTCAGTATCTTGCTAACGGCGACCTTTTATTCAACTCTGTTGCCGGACCAATCCGCGTAAAATATTGAGATAATTTAATCATCATATAACAGTTATGTCAATACTTCACTAAAAAATTACCGAAGTATTGTAATGACACACCCGAACATATTGAAATGTTCTATCAGTTCCATAAACAAGGCTTCTGTTCTTTATTCCTAGATACAGGTGATAAATAACAGATAAGAAACAGATTATAACAAGCCTCCGGCGGGGTTTTCGCTGGGGGCTTTTGACCTTTGCACATATAAAAAGCAAAAAGAAAGCGATATCGGAGCGTATACCATAAAACAGACCACCGACTATTACAAAACGATATTACGTGCCTAACTGATCGGGGCAGTTCCTCCACCATGCGGACAAATCCCGGTAACAAAATGACAAAACGGACACTCACCAAAGAACAACATTTTTTTCTTTTTTCCTAAACACCTTCCAGCGAAGCACAGTGTATTTGTCAAGGGCGAAGGGTAAAAAATACCGCACGAGCGAAGCGAGCACAGGAGATTTTTTACCCGGAGAGTGAAACGTCCCTTTACAAATGCGGCGTGCGGAGTTACCTTTGTGCCGGAAAATAGAAAAATCACATGCCCATTCCGAAACCTCTGCTCCTTTTTGGCTTCTTCAGGAGTTCCAGATCTTCCTCCTGCTGCTTCTTTTTGGGAATAGGCTGCTCGATGTCCGGCGTTTTCTCCACCTGTTGATTTTTCGACTTCTCCGGCTCCTGCCGGGATTGAAGCTCTGCTTTGAGTTTGTCCCATTTCTCCTTTCTGATGCGTTCCGCACGTTCCACCTGCCGGGCTATTTCCGCCGGACTTCCGTTCTTGACGGCATTAAGATAGTCGAAGCTTTCCTCCGGCTCCCGGTCAAACCCCATGCGCCGATCAAAAGAGCTTTCACACTTCCGGAAAAAATCCGTCCGGTCAAAACCTCCCTTCACGTTGCCGCAGTTCTTCTTCCCGGTGTGGTTCGTTTTAGGGCTTAACTTCCTGGTGTTGCTCCGGTCTTTCCGGCTGACGATGATATGTGCGTGCATATCGCTGTCACTTTCACCGTCCCGGTTGAAATGGATCTTTGCATAATATTCCACATCATCGCTTTTCAAGCCTTTTCCGAAGCCCTCCGCATAGTTTCTCATCACATCCTGCCGTATGTACCGCCGTAAGGCTTCCGCACACTCCTGCGGAGTTCTGCCCATGCAGCGCAGCTCCTTCTCTGAAGGGCTGACAGTGATAACATAGAACTTTGCGTCAGTCCGGCTTAACTTAGCCTTGTTGTTGTCTATCTTGAATGTGACCTCCCTTGCGCTCACGTAGTCCCGGAACTGGTTGAAGAACGGCTGCACCTCCTCCCCTTTCTTCATCCTCTCCAAATCCTCATGCTGGAGATAGTTCGTCACCGCAACACAACTGCCTGTATTGGCATATGTGCCGTTACCGCTTCCCTGTATCTTTACGTTCATATCTTTTCCCTTTTGTTCTTCTCGTTCTTGTACAAGGCTTTTATATCATCGAAAAGCCCGGCTTTTCCTTTCGCATCGATATAGCTTGCGATATAGGAGAAGATCTTCTCCTGCCTTTGCGTCACAGCGTCCAGCCTTGCATAAATGGCTTGTTGGTTCTTCAGAAGCATATCCCTCGACTGACCGACTGCCTTTTCCGCCCGGTCCAAAGCCTGCTCCCTTATCCCGGCAAGGCTTGCAAGGTCACGCATGAATAGGTCATTGTCTTTTTGGTATTGGCTGAACTTTTTTTCCGTAAGTATCGAGTCCATGCTCATGGTCACCCTCATACTTGTACTGCCCATGGCTTCACAAGCCGGACGCAAGAAATCCTGCTCCTGCTTCCGGATGAACGCTATCACCTGATCACAGCGTTTGATAAGTTTCTGCATTTCCTTTGCCGGACTCTCATGCTCAACCGGGTTGATGCCGTACTTCTCGAAGTACTCCAGCGCACAGGAAAGGAACTCTTTCTTTGATACATTATTGGACTTTGCCAGCCTATCAAGCCGGGCAAACGTTTTTCGGTCAATGGTGACAGAAGTGGTGGTTTCCTTATCCATACAATTGCGGTTTTAATTGCTGTTTATATTATTAAATCTCTGATTTCCAAAGGTATGATTTTAACCACAATTTCAAACTAATTGCGGTTAAAAAACTTAAACGGCTGATATTCAGCCGTAACCCCGTAGGGCAAGAGGAAAAACAGGGTAAAGCCCGGTTTCCTCTTGCTATTCTTTCGACTGCCGAGCAATCGACGAACACCCTCCCCTGCGGTACGGCGAAAGCTCGTACAAGGGGGACGGGGAGAAGTCGGAGCGAGGCACAAAGAAAGAACCTATTCCACAAACAAAAAAACACATCAAAACGGCACAACAGGCTGC
>NZ_QTMD01000062.1:0-8462 GCF_003602995.1 Bacteroides sp. AF25-38AC
TTCAAGCTCTTTACTGCAATTGAGATTGCCATTGAGATTGCTTGCGGATTTTAGGTTAAAGTTTTTTGCTTGAAATAATCAATTTATATCAAGATAAAACACGATAAAGTTAAATAAAACAAGGATGCAGCCAAAGAGCAACAAGTTCTTGATTCCCGTCTATTACACCGATACAATTATCTATAAATTCAACAGCCCCCTCCTGACACTGAGGATTTCCTATGCAAATCCATCTTGTTTTAGGATTTATAAATACCGTCCAGTTTTTATCATTAAGCTTTGGAGAGCCAGCTTTAGCAATATACACTTCCGGATACAATACTTTAAGTAATCCTTTCTCAGCTTTAGGAACATCATAAGGTGTTTCTATCGTTTTAGACAAGCCACAGAAACCATTCAACTGAATCACTTTACCGTCAACAACAGTTAAAGCAATAGTATTGATTGCTATATCAAAATCTATTTCAGGTATATAAGGTATCGTATCAAAACTATATTCAGCTTTACGATACACCACTTGTTTTCGCCCTAAATATTCATTGTAATCTATACTAAACTTCATAATTAATACGTAAAATTGAAATGATAAATAACTTTTGTCTCAGGATTTATACCTAATTCCCATATGCCTTGAGCACCTCTAAAGGCTCCCGGAACTTTCCAATTCAAGCCACCTTTAAATGTAGCATCAGGAATTCCTTTCCCAGCTTGCATAATTTCTTGAATAGTCAATGATGAATTCATGTATGGCCGTGACGGTTCTCCCTTATATACTCCCTTTTTAACTATATCAGAAAAATGTCTCGCAGCAGTTTTAGTATATGTAAATTCACCAGTTCCAACCTGCGCTGCCGCCTTTCCTGCAACCTTGCCTACAGCCCATCCTAATGCCTTCCCCAACAAGATACCACCAAACTCCCCGGCACCAAAACTAAAGGCAGCCTCGCCTATAGGTCGCGCAATAGCATCTATAGAACGACTGTTCAGAGAATTGAAAAGGGCGGACTTAGAGTCTTCAGATAAAGGACTGGTTTTACCTAAGAACTGATTCTGAAGTTTACCGCTGGAAGCTATCAAGTCAAAAGCATTAACAGCCCGATTGGCTAAGATACCTCCATTCTGATAGAAGTTCAGATAGTTGTCATTACCTAACGCAATAGAGGCGGATGAACCGATATTTGTATAGCCTTTTAAAGCTTCACTACCTTCCTGCCAACGTAAATTCCCTTGCTTATCTTCATACCAGTCAGCTCCTGTTGGGTCTATTCTGCTGATAGGGTTGTTACCACAATAAGCATAGAGACTTGTATTGAAATAGTTTTCAGCAGAAGGGTCCACCGTTGCAAACCTCCCCAGCGCCGCATCATAATGTCGCGCCCCATAATCATACAGATTCAAACCCTTCTTAGCATCAAATTCCTTGCCGTTATACTTGTAAGGCTGCACATTGCCTGAGCTTGCAAACACACCACCGAAGGGATAGTAATGGTTCGCTTCCTCTACCGTGCCGCTTTGGTTAATCACAACCCGGTTATTACCCTGATGGTCTTTCAAGTAGTAATGATACTTGCCGTCACTCAGTGTCACATAACCTTCTTCGGTAAGAAGCAACTTCTGAACACCGTTCTCATAGATCACATTTCCACAATAGTCCGTCGTGGTGGTAGTGCTGCCTATCTTATGGACAGTTTTCAGCTTTGTGCCGTCGGCACCATAAGTATAGGCAATCGTACTACCGTCACTGAATGTCACCGCACTTGGCAAATTTAAACAATTATACGATATATTGCTAATCCCCTTGTTTAAATCTTTAGTTAAATTTCCATTGGAATCGTAAGTGTATTCGTTTGCCTGCTTCACACCGTCCTTGAACTCGAAACCACCATTGTAGGCAGAAGCTGCTGCCGCATCGTCCACACGGCTCAACTGATTGCCACCGAGGGTGAAAGTCAGGTTATCAATCAAACCGTAACTGGAAGCAGCGGTCTGACCGTAACGTTGCAAGGTCTTGATGTTGCCGTTTTTGTCATAGGCGGTTACATTCTCACTGAAACGGTTAGTGTTCGTATTGATGCCGGCTGTTTCGCCGTAAGTGGCGTTCATCAGACGGCTAAATCCGTCGTAAGTGAACTTATAGCCACGGATAGTGCTCTCATTTCCAGCCTTCCACGTCATGCTGCTGATACTGCCGTTGTATTTGGCGGTGCCGTTGCCGTTGTTGTAGTACAGATTCTGTGTAAACTTGCTTCCACTGATTCCCGTCAGCCAGCCACGGACATTATAGGCATACGTCAGCTTGTTGGTGGCACTTCCGTGCAGGGACTTTGATTGCAGTCTTCCCAAGTTGTCATACGCATAGTCGGCAAGGGTTATCTTGGTGCCGCCTAGCGTATGCTCCACCTTCAAGAGTCTGTCCGCATGGTCGTAGCTGTAAGTATACACTTCCGTGCGGGTTGTTTTTCCGCTTGCCGTGTGGGTATGGGTCACTGTAGCAGGCTTGTTTGTAAAAGTATAGACGGTAGCTGCTACATCATAACCACCCAAAGGATTACTTTGTACAGTCTTCACCACACGTCCCTTGATGTCATAGTAGTATGCGGTATAAATCTTGTTACTACTACCAAGTACCGTTGCCACACTTGCAGTCAAGGCACCTTTTCCATTGCCCGAAGCATCATCAGGGAAATTGCTGTTATTGAAACCTGCTTGCGAACGGAAAGCGTAACTGTCATAGAAGTGCTGCACAAGTACATTCGTTCCAGAAGTGGTCACTTTGTTGGTACAAGTCCCCTGTTCCGTCAGGCGGTTCAGCCCGTCGTACTTGTAGTACGTCCAGTTACCGGATGTAAGGGCACGCTGGTTGCCGTCCTGCGAGAATACCAGACGGTCGGCATTGTCATACACCATTTCCATATATCCCGCACCGGGAAGCTTCTTCCAGATACAGCGGTTGCGTCCGTCGTACTTGTACTGGAAGGCATACTGGTCGAGATTGGCCGAGCTCTGATACATGGGCTGCAACACAAAGCAGAGGTTGCCTTTGTCGTCATACACATAGTAGGTATCGTGCGTTTCGCTGCCTTTCATCTGACGCGTCAATACAACATGTCCCATCTCATCGGTAAAGGTGTAGCTCACGTTCAAGTCTTCATCGGTGGTTTTAATAACCGAAAGCTGACCGGAAAAATTGCGTATAGAAAGCAAAAGGCAGATGATTCACGAAGCCAAACTGAAAAACAAATTCCCTGCTTATATTCAAAAGACATAAGCAGGGAATCATTTAGTTTATTGAATCAGAGATTCGGGGACTTGGGAACAATGGGGGAAGAACATACACTGAAACAGAATATTTTATCTTATCAAGAAACGTCCAAATATAAAATACCATTCTTCAGAAAGTGCATTATTCGTTTTTTGCCAACTTCCTTCAGTGGATAGGAGTATTTTTTTTATTAACTTATCGTAATTATACTTGGAGTTATTATACCCTGCCCTTTTCACAATTTTTATTTCTCTAATTTTAAGTTTTCTGTCAAAAAGAATAGTGTATAAACAAGAGGCATTCTGTTCATCACCATTGTAGTTTTCCCAATAAAGACTATCTTGGTATTTCCTTAATGATTCGTTTCCACCAATATAAGAAATTTCCGTTGAGACTTCTCGCAACCGCTTCCTAAAATAATAAGAAGTATACATTTTAGAAGATCTTGCAGTATCCAATATCAATTCAAAAACTGGTAAGTTGGTCTCAGTATCAAAAAAGATAGTTTTTTCTATCTTCTTTTTATAGGAACTTATATCACTTGAATATATTATACTTTCTTCCACCAACTTATTTTGTCCGTACAATAATGGCGGAAGCATAATAAACATGAAAAATAGTTTTAATTTAATAGTCATATCCTAATCGTTTTGACATTACATCAGCTCTTTTATTGTATATAAAATTATTGACCCCTGGCTGTCCGTGGCTAAACGGTACATTCCTCAAGTATAAAATAACATGCCCAAATTCGTGTGCAATCCCAACTGTTCGATGATTCAAAGTGCCATTCTTATTAATTATGACTTGTACATGGCTATTGGTTGAACTCTTACCGGAAGCTAACCTCTTGTCAGGTACTAATGTCTGACCTAAATTTCCTTGAATATGTTTTCCAAAAGGGACTCCAGCCTTTGAATACTCTTCTTTTTGATGAGCAGGTATTTCGCTATCATCATCGTCATAAGGAGTACCAAAAGTTTCTTCTACAGTCTTCCCATTCATTTTATATGTATTCTTATCAGATAATGACAGTTCTACCATTTTCTCACTATTGGCAATCTCAAATAAGTCTTTCAGAAAGAAATCATTACTACTATTAGCTTGTTTCGCAATGGAAGTTGGATCCAATATACCATTATTGAATTGCATCTTTATGTTACTACCATCCTGCAAACCATTGTAAATAGCTTCAATAGCTGCTGGAGTTACAATAAGCAAGCTATCTCCATTGATGTCAATGGTATTCACTGGATTATTCGCTCCATACTGATACGGAGACAATGAGTGATACTTCTCGGAAAACCTATCATTCGTTGTAAATCTCCCCAGCGCCGCATCATAATGCCGTGCCCCGTAGTCATACCAGTTCAACCCCTTCTTGCCATCATACTCCTTGCCGTTGTACTTGTAAGGCTGCACATTGCCTGAACTTGCAAACACACCACCGAAGGGATAGTAATGGTTCGCTTCCTCTACCGTGCCGCTTTGGTTAATCACAACCCGGTTATTACCCTGATGGTCTTTCAAGTAGTAATGGTACTTGCCGTCGCTCAAAGTAACATAGCCTTCATCGGTCAGCAGCAACTTCTGAACACCGTTCTCATAGACCACGTTTCCGCAATAGTCCGTCGTGGTGGTAGTGCTGCCTGTCTTATGGACAGTTTTCAGCTTTGTGCCGTCGGCTGCATAGGTATAGGTGACGGTGCTGCCGTCACTGAACGTCACCACACTGGGCAAATTTAAGCAATTATACGATATATTGGTAATTCCCTTGTTCAAATCTTTAGTTAAATTCCCGTTGGAATCGTAGTTGTATTCATTCGCCTGCTTCACGCCGTCCTTGAACTCGAAACCGTTGTTGTAAGCAGATGTGGCTACAGCATCATCTACACGGGTCAACTGATTACCACCGAGGGTGAAAGTCAGGTTATCAATCAGACCATAGGTAGAAGCTCCGGTTTGACCGTAGCGTTGCAGGGTCTTGATGTTGCCGTTCTTGTCATAGGCGGTTACATTCTCACTGAAACGGTCGGTGTTCGCGTTGATGCCGGCTGTTTCGCCGTAGGTCGCGTTCAGCAGCCTGTCCAGCCCGTCGTAGGTGAACTTGTAGCCGCGGACGGTGCTTTCATTCCCTGCCTTCCAAGTCATGCTGCTGATGCTGTTATTGTATTTGGCTGTTGTAAAACAAATTCCGCGTAAGCTTGCTTCCACTGATACCCGTCAGTCAGCTGCAGACATTGTAAGTGTACGACTGCTTGTTCACGGCAGAACCGTGCAACGACTTGCTCTGTAGACGGCCCAGATTGTCATAAGCGTAGGCGGCAAGCGTTACCTTACTCGAATCATCAACCTGATACTTCAAGAATAGTTCACGTTGAACAGGCTGATTATGAGATGTCCGACAAGACAATACCTCTCAAGGTGTCAGGAATACTAAAAAGTCCAAAGATTAGATACAATGCCCCCTAAAAGTTGGATAAAATACTTTTAGGGGGCATCTCAGCAATATTAAAACACATCAGATGAAGAATATCTGCTGCAAATCACTTCGTTACCTTCGTCCATACTTCCTTAACATATATACCAAAACTATAAAATTCATAATAGGGACCAATATATATATCATAGGCAATTCAAAGAATAGAAATAAAAGGAACATTATAAGACCTAAAGCTACTGAATATAAAAAGCATATACCTAAAAATATAATGTTATAGGTATTACTCTTAATAACTATTCCAAGAAATGATATTAATAACAATATGATTGCGGCAATAAAGGTCTCAATGGATTTAAACGATAAAAGCCAAATACTTTGTACAGCCCAAAAAAACGGTATTGTTAATTTTAACATATTCCCTTTTAGTATCATTTATTTCTCCTTATTATGTATCCTAATGGATTGTTCTTTTCTATAGCCTGATATGCCTTACTTGGCAAATAAGGATTTACTTTTACATTGAAAATGTCCCCAGTTTGCCTATTGATTACTCTCATTTTGTTCATTGTTTCTATACCAGCTTTATTTAATGATTTTTGAACTACGATTATTAGCCCCATACTGATACGGAGACATCGAATGATACTTCTCAGCAAATCTGTCATTAGTCGTAAACCTACCCAATGCCGCATCATAATGCCTTGCACCATAATCATACCAGTTCAACCCCTTCTTGCCATCGTACTCCTTGCCGTTATACTTGTAAGGCTGCACATTGCCTGAGCTTGCAAACACACCACCGAAGGGATAGTAATGGTTCGCTTCCTCAACAGCACCGCTGGAACTGAGGACTACGCGGTTGTTTCCCTGATGGTCCTGCAGGTAATAGTGGTACTTCTTGTCCGAAAGCGTAACATACCCCTCTTCCGTAAGAAGAAGCCTGGCAACACCGTTTTCATAGACCACATTGCCGCAATACACAGTAGGAACCGGATTGCCCGAACCATCTGCCTCCTTATACATCATGCGCCGCTTGATGCCGTCGGCAGTATAGCCATGCTGTATGAAACCGCCGGAAGCAAAAGTGACGCCCGTTGGCAAATTTAATACATTATATTGAATGCTGCTAATTCCTTCGGTTAAATCTGAAAAAGGCTATCCTAACATGTAAGATATAGGATATCTGATGTTAGGATAGCGATTAAAAATCATTCTATTTGAGATAATCTACTCACATCAGAGCAAGATAACACCTCATATTTATCATTCTTTCTTAATGCAAATATAGATGGAGTTTCATTTTCATAATAAAGCCCTATACTACCGGTATGATGAAAATAGAAGAAGAATTGTTCCTTTGAGTTATATATAAAGTTTCCATAAGGAGCAATTCCTTTCATAATACAATCTAATGCAACAGATAGGTAAGTATCCCAATCATTACAGACACAACAGCCAGAATATCCTTTAGCAATATTCGAATCTTGCAAGATATGCAAATAAGATACCGTTTCTTTAGACAAAAATTGAGGGTCGTAGCAAAATGTATTCTCTTGAATATTCCAAGTATCTATGCAAAAGTCCCACCATGATGGACTAAAGATAGATAATTCATCTACAACTGTACCAAACAAATCACAAAATAGAGATTTCATGTCGTCAATGCTAACTGAATCTTTTTTTATGTATATTTCGATTTTATGCCCTTGAACATCAATACAAGAATCAGAATCAAACTTTACCCAACAGAATGGGAAAGATTCACCTTCTTGCATTTTTAATATCTGTTTTCTCATTTCGAAAGCTCCTTCCATGGGATAAAAATCCCTACATCACTTTTATGTTTATTAATTATGAAATTTCCATACTTATCAGCATCTTTATGCCATTCTAAGCCTTTATTTGTCTCTTTATAAACTTTATAAAAACTACCGCCATGCTTTGTCTGGTCTTTTACCCACCATAGCCCATCTGATTTACTTTTATAAAATAGACCTCTAATGGGATGTTTCATTACTTTAGAGGATCCTTGTTTGGTCAAACTCCATAATCCTCTAATTGTATTCAAATTTGACGTCTTTGCAAAACCAGGCAAAGGAGGGGTTCCCACCATTGGAGCAACACCCGTTATTACTCCATCTGTTCCTACCTTATATGTAAACCGCGTTTGTTCACTATGATAGGTAGAGCCAATATCTAAAAGATAATAACCCACATACCCCCAAAAGCCGGAAATTGGTTCTAAAGCTCTAGTCCCTACTTTTGTCAAAGCATTAGGTACAGAAACAGCCACCTCATCCAAAGCCACAACGTCCTTCTTCGGATCAAATTTATTCCAATCAACGTCCTTTACATCTACAGTATCAGTTCCCAACGGATCAATATAATTCAACGGATTATTTAAACAGTAAGTAAACGGGCTCGTTGAATAATAGTTTTCCGCAGACGGATCCACCGTCGTAAACCTCCCCAGCGCCGCATCATAATGCCTTGCACCGTAGTCATACCAGTTCAACCCTTTCTTCGCATCAAGCTCCTTGCCGTTGTACTTGTAAGGCTGCACATTGCCTGAACTTGCAAACACACCACCGAACGGATAGTAATGGTTCGTCTCCTCTACCGTGCCGCTCTGGTTGATGACTACCCGGTTATTACCCTGATGGTCTTTCAAGTAGTAATGATACTTGCTGTCACTCAAAGTAACATAACCCTCATCAGTCAGCAGCAACTTCTGAACACCGTTCTCATAGACCACGT